>CAYZMY010000105.1:0-3995 GCA_964479605.1 uncultured Campylobacterales bacterium
AGACCTCTTTTTGGATGTGGATGGATCTGGTCGCTTTGAGCGTACCGGTGGGGTATGTTTTCGGGCGCATCGGAAACTTTCTGAATCAGGAGCTTGTTGGACGTGCAACCGATGTACCGTGGGGAATCTATGTCAACGGTACTCTTCGCCACCCCTCTCAGCTATACGAAGCCTTTCTGGAGGGGGTTCTGGTTGCGATTATTCTATTTTTCTATAGAAAGAGGCAGCGCTTCGAAGGGGAGCTTATAGCACTCTATGCGATCCTTTACGGAACAGCCCGCTTCATAGCCGAATTTTGGCGTGAGCCCGATATACAGCTTGGCTACATCTGCTGCGGATGGGTAACAATGGGACAGCTTCTTTCGCTGGCGATGGTGGCTGCCGGAGCGATCGGCTATATACTTCTGGCAAAACGGGCTAAGGCTGTTTTGTCAAAACCTTTATGATGTGCTCCAGGTTATCTTTGTCCATATAGCCGGGAATGATCTTTACGGCATTCGCATGTTTGTCGAAAATTACTGAAAAAGGGAGTCCGCCCGTCCACCCTGCACGCTGTGCAATATAGGAGACAAAGTCGTAGTTGTTGTTTGATTCATATATCGGATAGTTGAAGTGGAAGCGGTTTTCCAATCTAGAGCGCTCTCCGAGAGTCATCGGCTCCTGGGCATGAATCGCAACTACCTGGAACTTCTTTCCATACTTTTTCTGAAGCGCTACGAGATGGGGTATCTCTTTCATGCACCATTTGCAGTGTTTTCCGAAAAAGTTCAGCAAAACGACTTTGCCCTTGTACTTATCGAACTCCACACCGTTTTTAGTCTCTTTTACATGCAGAGTCGGAGCACCGTTCTCTTTGAGTGTAAAGCTGATCTTGTTCTGTGCCATGAGAGGCTGAAATGCAAAGGCGGCCATAACGACAAGCGAGAGAAACAGGCTTTTTGCGAAGCCTCCTTTGCAAGAGCCCTCTTCGCTTCCGAAGGGGCTGTAGATCAGATGTAGGATTTTCATACTTCTTCCTTTAAAGTGGTTTGTAACTGGTCGTAGAGTTTAAGTATAGCTATAAATAGTGTAGTGATTGCGGGTCCGATTATCATTCCCCAGAATCCGAATGTGGCGAGCCCCGCGATTATGGAGAAAAATACGAGAATCTCGTTGAGGGCGTTGGTCTCTTTGAGCAGTTTGTAGTCGATCTCTTTGATGATCATCGGCTTTATGAAGGTGTCTGCAATGATCGAGATCACGACAATCGAATAGAGAGCCACTATGATAGCGGCGGAGGCTCCCTGTGTACTCCATAAATAGAGCGATACAGGGATCCACATCAAAGCCCCTCCGATGACGGGAACGAGCGATGCGAAACCGTACAGGATTCCAAGCAGAACCGCATCTAGTCCGAAAAACATGACGATGGCCCCGAAGAGGGCGCCTTCGAAGATCGCCGTTACCAGTATGGAGAAGAAGACGACGCCCATAGAGTTCGAGAGCTCGTTGAAAAGAAGCTGGGTCTGTGCCGTATCGAGCGGCAGGATACGTTTTATGAAATGGCCTATAGATTCGCCGTAGAGGTAGGCAAAAAAGTAGAATATCAAAATTAGGACCATATCTTTGAAAAATGCCGCACTGTGTGCCGCCATAGTTCCCAAAAAAGCTCCGCCGTTTTTCAGATAGCCGTTTATATGCTCCTCTTTGAAAATGTCTGCTATCGCATTGTGTATAGCCTGCGGATCCAGCTGCAGTTTTTCAAGCCACTCGGGAGGCAGAGATATCGACTGCAAAAACTCTGCGATTTTGTGCAGATGTTCTGTTATTGCATGGGTGTCGATATTTGCGACCAGTATTGCGGCAGCGTTTATCAGGTAGACGAGGGGGGCGAAAAACATGAGACCCAAGAGCAGGGTCATTATCGCACTTATCTGCCATCTCTGTCTGAATCTCTTCTCGATTTTTCTTGAAATACCAAGCGTTGCAAACATAAGGAGTATGGCTATAGCGATGGATTGCAGAAACGGTTTGTATACCAGGTAGACAAAGTAGCCTGAAATTACAAGGAGCAGTACTATAAAGTGGTGCGGTCTCACAAAAGGCTGCCTTGAGAGTTGGGCGAGAGTCTGAAGTGGTCATACGTCTTGGGTGTCGCTACCCGTCCGCGGGCGGTTCTTTCTATGTAACCGTTTGCAAGAAGATAGGGCTCTATGACATCCTCTATAGTTCCTTCGTCTTCGCTAAGGGCAGCCCCGATAGTGCTGAGCCCTATAGGTTTTCCTTTAGCCTCTACCAACAGTTTTAGAAGCTTTATATCGAGTTCGTCGAAACCCTCTTCGTTTACGCCGAGCTCGTCTAGTGCGAACTTCGTTCGCTCGAGGTGAATATGCTCCTCATTTTCGACTTCTGCGAAATCGCGCACACGGCGAAGAAGTCTTAGTGCGATTCTAGGGGTGCCCCTGCTGCGGCGTGCGATCTCCAGAGCCGCGTCGGCATCGCACGGTTTTTCCAGCTTTGATGCGGCCTGCTGAACTATGGTAGCCAGCTCTTTTGAGCGGTAAAACTGCATCCTGAAGTGCATTCCGAAACGCTCTCTGAGCGGGTTGGAGATCATTCCGGCTCGTGTCGTGGCGCCGATGAGCGTGAATCTGGGAAGGTCTAGCTTTATGGTCTGAGCAGCCGGGCCGCTGCCTATGATGATGTCGAGCCTGTAGTCCTCCATCGCCGGGTAGAGTATCTCCTCTATCGCCGGGGAGAGGCGGTGGATCTCGTCTATGAAGAGAATATCCCCCTCTTCGAGGTTGGTCAAAATAGCGGCCAGATCGCCGCTCTTTTCGATCATCGGGGCGGCTGTAACTTTTATGGCGCTCTCCATTTCGGAGGCTATGAGGTATGCGAGAGTCGTCTTTCCGAGGCCGGGAGGCCCGAAAAAGAGAACATGGTCGAGCGCTTCGGAGCGCTTTTTGCTGGCTTCTATGAAGACACGCAGATTCCTCTTTATCTTCTCCTGCCCGATATACTCGTCCCACCTGCTCGGCCTTAGACTGGCCTCGTAGCTGTTTTCATAGTCGAACTTCTCTATCTCGACCATTCTCTCCATTTAATTTTGCCTCCGGCAAATACGATGCGCCGGCAAAGCCGCCGCATCTACGCTGCCGCCATGTTTGCTTGCCTGTTTGCTTGTAGGTTTGTAGCTGTTCCTCATGTTCTCACTTATAGCAGTGCTCTTCGGCAGGGAACCTGCCCTCTCTTACATCCTCGGCGAACCTCTTTAGAGCCTCTTTTACCAGGCCGGCTCCATCCATGTAGTGTTTTACGAATTTCGGTTTGAACTCTTCGAAAAAACCGAGCATATCGGACCAGACAAGTACCTGCCCGTCCGTCTGTGCACCTGCCCCTATGCCGATGACAGGAATGGAAGCCTCCTGTGTCACCATTGCGGCGAGCTCGGGTGTGACACCCTCTATTACAAGGGCGAATGCGCCGGCCTTCTCTATCGCCGCCGCATCTTCGAGCACGGTGCGAAAACTCTTTTCGTCGCGCCCTTTGACTTTGTAGCCGCCTTCGGAGCGTACCGACTGCGGCAGAAGGCCTACATGGCCCATGACGGCGATGCCGTTATCGACGAGATGGGCGACGAGATCGGCTCTTTTGGCTCCGCCCTCAATCTTTACGGCGTCGGCCCGCGTGCGGCGAAACACCTCTACAGCGTTGGCAAGGGCATCATCTTTTGTGTTGGTACTGCCGAAGGGCATGTCGCAGACGACGAAAGTTTCCGGTGCACCGTTGCATACGGCTTCCGTATGGTATATCATTTGCTCCAGTGTAGCGGAGAGTGTGTCGGGTCTGCCTCCAAAGCTCATGTTGAGACTGTCGCCGACAAGGATCATATCGACCTCTGTTGCAAAAAGGGAGGCAAAAAGCGCATCGTATGCCGTTATCATCGTCAGTTTACGGTTGTTTTTGGCACTTTGAAGCGATGAAATCGTCTCTTTTTTGCGCATGGGTTCCCT
>CAYZMY010000106.1:0-3958 GCA_964479605.1 uncultured Campylobacterales bacterium
ACATTCTCTACTTTGACCCTATCGACTTCGAGCATGTAAGAAGTGTAATCGAAAGCGAGAAGCCGGACGGAATCATTGTCCATTTCGGAGGACAGACCCCTTTGAAACTTGCAAAAAAGATCACTTCGATAGGCGGAAAGATAGTCGGTACCAGTGCGAAGGTGATCGACGAGGCGGAAGACCGTGAGAAGTTTTCGGCATTTATCAGCGCTCTGGGACTCAAACAGCCTGAAAACGGAACCGCCTTTACGAAAGAGGAGGCTTTCGCCATCGCTTCAAGAATCGGCTACCCCGTACTTGTGCGTCCGAGTTACGTGCTTGGAGGCCGGGCGATGCGTACTGTCTACAACGAAGGTGAGCTGAAAGAGTATATGGATGAAGCGGTGAGCGTAAGCAACGAGTCGCCTGTACTGATCGACAAGTTTCTCGACCATGCCATAGAACTCGATGTAGATGCCATAAGCGACGGCAAAGAGGTATATATCGGCTCGATAATGCAGCACATAGAAGAGGCCGGCATACACTCCGGAGACAGCGCATGCTCTTTGCCCACAGTTTCAATAAGCGAAAAACTCGTAAAAGATGTGGAGAACCAGACCAAGGCCATCGCACTCGGCCTCGGTGTCAAGGGACTTTTGAATATTCAGTATGCGATTTTCAGGGATGAAGTCTATCTGATAGAGGTGAACCCGCGGGCCAGCCGTACCGTCCCCTTTGTTTCCAAAGCTACAGGGGTTCCTCTGGCGAAGGTTGCTACCAGGGTAATGATTAACGGGGATCTTCGCGAGGCACTGAAGTTTTACGACACCTTCGGAGTCGTTACAGACGACGGAAACGTCTTGAAGCCGAAACTCAAAAACCATATAGCTGTAAAAGAGGCAGTTTTCCCGTTTAGCAAGCTCACAGGTTCAGACCTTATTCTTGGACCGGAGATGAAGTCTACCGGAGAGGTCATGGGTATAAGCAGGACATTCGGGCTCAGTTTTGCAAAGAGCCAGTTTGCCAGCAAAAACCACCTTCCTGCTTCTGGAACACTCTTTATGTCGCTTACAGATCATGACAAAAGCGAGGCCGGAGCTATCGGAAAGATGTTTGTGGAACTCGGCTTTAAAATAGTAGCGACATCGGGAACTCAAAAAGCTCTCGAAGATGCCGGTGTGGAGTCGCAGACGGTTCTGAAAATTTCAGAAGGAAGACCGAATGTCGAAGATCTGCTTAAAAATGGCGAAATAGATATGGTTTTGAACACATCCGACAATAAAGCGAGCAAAGACGATGCCCGCCGAATAAGGCAGGCGGTATTGCGCTTCAATGTGCCCTATTTTACAACTCTCTCCGCCGCGAAGGTATCTGCTGCCGCTATCAGGGAGATGAGAGACGACGGAGCACTGGAACCCAGAGCGCTTCAGGACTATTTGAGAGACTGATGCGCGCAGATCTGGTCTATCTCGTACAGACCGATACAACGGCAGGTTTTCTTTCACAGTCTAAAGTCCGGCTTGCAAAAGCCAAAGGACGGCCGCAAAGCAGACCTTTTTTGAAAGCTGTCGCAAGACTCTCCACTCTAAAGAGCTGCGGGCGTGTTCCTGCAAGATTCAAAAATATCGTACGCAGAAGCAGAAAAAGATCTTTCATTCTGCCCAACGGCAGCTCCTTCAGGCTTGTCCGGGGCAGACACCGCGGCTTTGTGGAGAAGTTCGGATGGTGCTACTCAACATCCGCCAACAGGCACGGCGAACCGTTTGACGAGAAGTATGCGTTGGATCACTGCGATGTTGTGGTAGAATCAAAAGATGGTTTTCATTCGGCCAAGGTATCGGAAATCTGGCGCCTTGGAAGAGAAAAGAGGATAAAAATAAGATGATAAAACTTATTACAATGCTGCTGTACGGTCTTCTTTTTTGGATGGCCTTCGTCTTTATCTTCTATGCCGGCTTGATGGTAAATTATATCAAAGCGTACAATATACCAGTTTTTTTCAACGAGTTTTTTATAGATAACCAGCAGTGGTGGCTCTGGATTGCAGGTGTTCTGCTATATGGGGCGGTATTTATGGTAAAAAACAAAAAAAGCCAGAAGGGACTTTTCTATCTTTTGTCATTTCTGATCGCCGCACTTCCGTGGATACCGGATTTCGGAGATCAGATCGGCAAAGCTCTTTTTGCCAAAGAGAATCTGAGTTACCGTTTCGACAATACGCAGGTAAATTCCGTTACGCTCCTATATTCCGGAAGGGGTTACGATTACGTACTTTTGAAGGATCACAGGAGTGTAAAATATCCGACCTCCTACAGAGTTGCTAACTGATACATACTTCATCTTAATGATTGGGGTTTTTGATTTGGAATCTGGTTCTTAATTTTTCCGGTTCACATAACATATTTTTCATTTATTCTCATCTCCCTGTAGCGTCTGTTCATCAGTATGACGGTTTTTTTTTCGGGGATCTTTCTTCCGGCTATATATCCAATAATCTCCCCGTTTTCTCCGAATTTCGGTTTGATCCAGACAATGACCCAGTAGAATTTTCCGTCTTTGCACATATTTTTTACATATCCCTGCCACATGTTCCCTGCACTTATCGTTTCCCACATTTGGCGAAATGCCTCTTTAGGCATGTCCGGATGGCGATTTATGTTGTGAGGAGAGCCTATAAGCTCTCTTTTTGAGTATCCGGTCATCTCTCTGAATTTTCGATTTGCATAGGTTATTATGCCTGTAGGGTCCGTTTCGGTAATCATCACACCGCCGTCAAAAAAAAGCTCTTCATCCACAGGTGAAGGTTTGGTTATCTTCTCTTTTGTAATCAAATTCGTTATTGTCCTCATTGTTATTAACCCCACTCTTCCAAAATTGTTCGAAAATATTTTATTTAAAAAAGTATTAAATATAGATTAATAAAAATAAATGTAATTAATGAAGAAGATAAATTAAACTGATCAAAATTTATTCATACAGATTTTTGGAGAAAGCAGAGTGAAGAGAAAAGAGCTGGAGTGTTTAGTAATGAGTGTATAAGAGATAAAGAAAAAACCGATAACTGTTTTCGACTATGGTTTGAACGCAGATTTAAAGGCCGGAAGCGGCCTTTATGAAGATAACTCCTGCTTTAACATCATCATATATTTTTGTTCTACATTATTAATTTCCTGACGGTTGGGAACCTTTCTGCCGGCAATATACCCTACAATGTTTCCGTTCTCATCCAGTTTCGGTTTTATCCAGACAATGACCCAGTAATATCTTCCGTCTTTTCGCATATTTTTCACATAACCTTCCCACATCTCGCCGCGTTTTATGGTTTCCCACATTGTTTTGAAAGCGGCTTTCGGCATATCAGGGTGACGAATAATGCTATGAGGAGATCCTATAAGCTCCTCTTTCTCATAACCTGTCATCTTTCTGAATGTGCGATTGGCATAAGTTATGATTCCGGATGCGTCGGTTTCCGTTATCATAACGCCTCCTTCGAAATCTACCTCTTCATCTACCGGATTCGGTTTTTCGATTTTGGCTCTTGTCAAAGTGTTGATTACATGGGCCATATTACATTGCCTTTCATAATAATTGTTATTTTGTGTCAAATTATAAATACTTATAATTATGTTATTGGAATTATAGCATAAGAGTGAAAAGAAAAGTTACAGTTTGGATACACTTTTTTAAGTGATGCACTCATAAAGCATTCGTTTGATACAATTATCGGAAACAGATAGATGAATCAAAGGTTTTATTTGACTAATTACGACCTGATAAAAGAGCTTGTCAAAAAGCGGGTGCTCGTCATAGACGGAGCCATGGGAACGCAGATACAGTCGATGGAGATACCGCAAAGTGCATGGGATGGCAAAGAGGGATGCAACGAGCTTCTAAACGCCACGGCGCCCGATCTGATTAAAAAGATTCACGAGCGTTACGCGGCGGCCGGTGCCGACCTGATAAAGACAAACACGTTCGG
>CAYZMY010000107.1:0-3951 GCA_964479605.1 uncultured Campylobacterales bacterium
ACAAGATCGTAAAGGGCGCGGATCTCCTGCGCCCATATAGAGTCGTCTATAGTTTCCAGAATGAGAGGAATATCATCCATTCTGGGGTCGTTCATTATGAAACCGAAGGCATCCCAGCCTATCTCTCCGCATCCGAGTGAGTGGTGACGGTCTACCCTGCTTCCGAGTTTCGGCTTTGAGTCGTTTATGTGCATTCCTCTTAGATACTCGAACCCGACAATCCTGTCAAACTCTTTCATCGTCTCTTCGTACGCCTCTTTCGACCTCAGATCGTAACCGGCTGTAAATGTATGGCATGTATCGAGGCAGACACCTACCCTGCTTTTGTCGGAAACTTTGTCTATCAGGCGGGCCAAATGCTCGAACCTGTGTCCCAGGTTGCTTCCCTGTCCCGCTGTATTCTCGATGACCAGAGTGACTCCCTCCGTTTCGTTCAAAGCTATATTCATCGATTCGGCTATCAGGTCAAGGCATCTCTCTTCGTCGATCTTTTTCAGATGGCTTCCCGGATGGAAATTGAGTTTGTCGAGCCCGAGCTGTTCACATCTTCTTACCTCGTCTATAAAAGCGTCGAGGCTCTTTTTGCGCTTCTCCTCTTCCGGATGGCCCAGGTTTATCAGGTAGCTGTCGTGCGGAAGCACATGTTTAGGCTCTATACCGCTCTCTTTCAGATTGTTTTTAAAAAGTTCTATCGTCTCTTCATCGAGCGGCTTGGCGCTCCATTGGCGCTGATTTTTGGTAAAGAGCGCAAAAGCTTTCGCACCTATCGCTTTGGCGTTCAATGGAGCGTTGAATACACCTCCGGAAGCCGAAACGTGGGCTCCAACATATTTTTGTGACATTTTCTATCTCTCCGTTATCTTTATAAGTATATTGTTTAATCTGTCTTTGAATCGTGCCGAGGCATTATCAAAGGTGTAGATTATATCGAATTTGCCGTCTCTGTTTATGCGCTGTTCCATTTTACCGTTCATCTTTTGCAGCTCTTCACCCCCGAAAACAGGGCGTTTGGAAAAGATATTCGTCAAAGTTCCGGCTGGGTACTCCGCTTTCAAAAATTTTCTGTAAAACTCTTTTTCGGACATGCACTTCGAATCTACACAGACCCTTTTCCCGATGCTGAGGGTAAAGGCCGGCCGGCCGGATGAGTATATCTGTACCTTTATGCTCTTTTTGCCGCGGTAGATGAATCCCATATCGGCATATTTGAGAGCCTGAGATTTCAAAACTATAAGTGCCGGCTGCGGCTTTTCGTAATATTTGGCACCGCAGCCTACAAACACCAAAACTGAAAAGAGAGAAAAGAGTAAATAGAGAGGTTTCAACTTCTTCCTTTTTAACCTACCTTGAACAAAACCTGTCAATCCGACTTACGGTTTTTGCAAAACATCAGATATAATTTTATAATAGTTTAAGTAAAATTCACTATAATTTCACCCACAAACCGTTGATGGCCCCTTCATCTAGCGGTCCAGGATGCAAGGTTTTCATCCTTGTCACAGGGGTTCGAGTCCCCTAGGGGTCACCACTTTGTCTACTTTCAGACTCCGATTTTAGTACTTTTTCTGATATCCCTAACAACTCATTTATTTTTTCACGCATGCGTTTGGCATGCGTTCCCTGCCAGTAGATTTTTTTGCATTTCGGGCACTGCCAGAATCCGTCCAGCCAGCGGTAAGTCTCTTTTGGAATAGAGGCGAATTTTTTCTCTTTCTCAATAGAGAAAAGCTTCCTGTTACAGCAGAGCGAGCGGCGAAAAGGTCTTGCATACCTTGCAAGATCAAATATAGCCCCTACTCTTTTTACCTGACTCTCTGCGTCTTCACATCTCAAAACGATTATAGCTTCGGGCATTCTCTCCTGAAGTCTCCTGTCGCAAGTAAGGCCTATTCGTCCGAATCTGCACCTGGCCACAATTTCATCGTCTGATATATCGTTTCTATAGTATGTATCGAATCCCAGCAGCCTCAGATATTTTGCAACCTTCGCCAGATGAACGTCGCAGACAAACTTGATCTTTATACCGATTCCTTCACTTTTTTCTCTAGGAGTCTGTCGGATTCATCGGATTGAAGCGAAAAATTCAATCTTGCATGGGTCCGACAGACTCCTAGCATACCATATTCGGATAAAAAGAGTAAACAGGTAAAAAACTGTTTTTTTTCGATTCATTTTTCCTGCATAAAAAAGCTTATTTACTTAAATTTGATTAAATCATATTATTTACATAATTTTCATAAAGATGGTCATATAATTGAATATATGCACAAAAGGAGGAGACTATGAAAAGAGTTGCAACAGCTGTGTCTATTCTGACAGCGGCTCTGTTTATAATAGGTTGCGGCGGAGGCGGAACAGCATCCGATACAAAAGTAAGGGTCAATCTTACAGGTGCCGACTGGGCAGGATATGCGGCAAGTCCATGGAAAGAGATCAATATGAGCAATCTGCCGGCAGACGGGATTTTCTCATTCGAACCGGCTCAAGACGGCAGATACAGTGTTGCGATCCACTGCAAAGAGGAGGGGAACAAAGAGATTATACTGATTCATGCCACACGTAATGAACTGCCGGTAATAGACGCTCTGTGTGAGGATTCAAACGCTCCAAGATACTATGTAACCGGTACCGCATATGATGTAAACGGTTCAGATCTGGATCGTCTCGAAGTATATATGAGTAACTGGAGAAGCTCCTTTGACATCAGCGGGAAAAAGGATGTGAACTATTCCATAAAAAATATCGGGGAAGGCACCCACGATCTTGTTGTTTTTAAAAGCAGAAATGTATTTGGGAACAAGACTATCTACAAATACGGCATTAAGCGTGATATCTATGTAGACAAAAATGTCAGCGGACAGGATATCAATCTTAGCAGTGAGGGAATCGCAGCAGTAGAACACAACTTTACTGTCACCGGAAGCTCCGACAGTTTCGGGTACGGTTTCTTTATAACATCGAACGGTACGGTTGCCGCCGATATAGGACATACGCAAGATGGCGGTACAGGCAACTGGTTCGCCCTCGGAAACGGGACCAGAAACGGAGATACGTATATGTTTATAGCCGCTGATTCCATCGATTATGATACAAAGATCATATTTGACGGTAAAGATGCTGTAAAAGATCCGGGTGATATCACTTATGAGCCCGGTATCATAGCGGCTCTGGATGTAAATGTCACATACGATGGAAATATAAGCGGACTGAACTATATGCCCGCATCGCAGAGTCCTGCGCTCAGACTCTATGACATTTTTATGGAGCAAAACGGTGACGATATGCGAGAGATCTGGATAACAGCCGGATGGCTGGGTTCTGCGGACTCCTACACTCTTCCCGGCCTTGAAGCACTCAAAGGGTGGAATACAGAGTGGTCCATAGATAAAGGAATGTCAAGACTGAATTGGGAAGTTTCGGCTATTATGGCCGACAAAACATTCTCCGAAGCACTTAACAAGATGGTAATCAGCGACTCTTCGGAACTTCCGCTCTTCGGGCTGGAAATGACTATGCACTGGGCTATAAAAGGCGGCGAGTCTCTCAACCCGAATGTCGAGTAGCTGAAGCCTCTCTTCAGCCCATCGGGTATAAAACCGCCCGATGGACGCTGTCGCAAGCTTTTAGAGTCTCGCTGTCGAGAGTCACATCGAGTGCGGCCAGTGTCTCGTCGAGCTGTTTTTCGTCGGTCGCACCTATGATAGATGAGGCGACGAAGTCGTGCTCCATGCTCCATGCGACCGCAAGAGTGGCAAGGCTCATACCCGCCGTCTGTGCAATCTCCAGATAAAGAGCCGTAGCTTCGAGTGTCTTTTCATTCAGATACTTCTGAGCCTGGGCTCTGACTCTGGGGTTTTTGTCTTCAAGGTATTTCGTAAAACGTGCAGCGGGAGGAAAGAACTCACCGTTATATTTGCCGCTCAGCACCCCGCCGGCAAGCGGAGCGTACGG
>CAYZMY010000108.1:0-3907 GCA_964479605.1 uncultured Campylobacterales bacterium
TTACTCTCCTGTGAAATTTTTCTGATTATATTCAATTATTGCTTATCAGGTCCTGTAGTCGGCATTTATCTTGACATATTCATATCCCAAATCACAGCCGTAAGCTGTGAAAGAGCCATCTGAAATGCCGAGATCGCAGTGGATCGAAAAAGAGCTTTTTTTCATAACCTCTGCCGCTTTTGCCTCTGTTTCGGCATCGAAAAGGATATCTCCCTTTTTATAGACTGTTACATTTCCGAAAGTTATTGTAAGAGTTTTCGGATCGCATTCGACCCCGCTCGCACCTATGGTCGATGCTATACGCCCCCAGTTGGGATCTTCGCCGTAGAGTGCGGTTTTTACCAGAAGAGAGTTACTCAGCGTTTTTGCCGCCAGGGCAGCCTCTTCTCTGTTTGCCGCTCCGGTCACTTTGAACGCAACACACTTTGTAGCACCTTCGCCGTCGGCAACAATTTTCAGTGCCAGTTCGTGCATAACCTTCTGAAGGGCGAAAAAGAACGCTTCGCGATTGTAGATACCGGACTTCTGATTACAAAGAAGCATCACCGTATCGTTGGTCGAGGTGTCACCGTCCACGCTGATCGCGTTGAAAGTGGTTTCCGCGCATTCACGCAGCAGCAGTCCCATCTCGTCTGACGGTACGGCGGCATCGGTTGTGATGAAACAGAGCATCGTAGCCAGAGCGGGATTGATCATACCGGCTCCTTTGGCCATAGCTCCTATTTTAAAGCTTTCACCGCTTTGCAGTTTGACTTCGAACGCAACCTGCTTCTCGTAACTGTCTGTCGTCATGATCGCTTTCGCCGCCGCGTCGGGAGACTTTTTACTCAGATCGAAAGAGTCTATACCTTTGATGATCTTCTCTTTGGGCAGTCGTACTCCGATAACCCCGGTTGAACTCATTACGGGATTATTGATATTTTCAAAACGGCTCTTTACGTGTTTTAGTATTTCATCTATATCTTCTACGCCCGCTTCTCCGGTCATCGCATTGGCATTTTTCGCATTTATCAGTACGAAGTCGGTGGTATCGATACCCTCTTTTTTAAAATGCTGTATAGGGGCTGCCTGAAATCTGTTCGCGGTAAAGAGTGCATCCACATTGCAAAGGGTGTCAGAGCGTATGAAAGCCATATCTTTCTGACTATCCGGTTTGAGCCCGGCGCTGATGCCGTCTGCATAAAAGCCGTCGGGAGCGCATATGCCGCCGTCAATAGATAGAAGTGTAAACATAAAAACTCCTGATAGGTGTTAATGAAGCTGAAAATCTGTACGTTGCGGTTGCAAAGAAGGCGGTGGAGCGGGGAGGGCCAAAGGCAGAGCCTTTGACAAAAGTGAGCTTACGCTCCCTTTTTTTTCATTGTGCGGAGTGTTGAAGCCGCAACTTTGATCTTTTTGCGTGTACCGTCTTCCAGTGTTATGCGAACTGTACGAAGATTCGGCAGGAAACGTCGCTTGGTTTTGTTATGTGCGTGGCTGACGTTGTTGCCTGACATCGGGCCTTTGCCGGTAATTGAGCATTTTCGTGCCATAATTTTGCCTTTTAAAAAAGTTGATAGTGAAAAAGTTGGCTAATTCTATAGAAAGAAACCATAGATTCCGCTTAAATTAAGGAATAATTTATCATTCTGGCAATGTGTGAGCGGCCGATTTTGCTAATATGAAAATATTTACGATAAAATTGTATCAAAACAGCTATAAGGCTATGAAACTATGGTCACACCACAACAGATTGGTGAATATCTGAAGCGGGTTCCTCCACTTCCTGAAGCTCTTGGCAACTCATTGAATTCTCTCTCCCAAGGGGAGTTGGCCGCTGCCGCCAAGGCCGCTTCGGCCGATCCTGCACTGATTCATTACCTCAAACAGGTCGTCAACAGCGCCGCATACGGTTTCAAACAGGAACTGAAAGATCCCATGCAGATATTTTCCGCTCTGGGTACCCAGCGTGCAAAACAGCTTCTCTATGCATATATGGTCCACTCCGTGGCACCGCAGAAGTGGGGCTATTTTACACTCGATAAAGATGGATTCAGAAATTTCCAGCTCTCTTTTATGCAGAAGTGGGAGAAGATTGTATATGCGCAAAAGATTGATGAGAAATATTTGAGTGCAGCGGCGATTATGAGTGCAGGGATTATAGTAGCCGATGCGATCTTTGCGGATCACGCTTCAGATGTAGCTCTGATCAAAGAGAGCGGAGATTTTGATCTGGATACTATTTTGGAGCGTGTAAGCCGTCTCAGTTTTGAGCAGTTGGTAGCTGCAATAGCCAAAAAATGGGATGTCGACACTGATGTTGTCAGGCTGGTCTCTTTGGCATTCGGCAAAGAGGATTGCGATGGTGACGATCTTTGTGAGCCTGCACGCTTCTTGCATCTTCTTCTATTTTATGAATTGAGCCGGCCTTTGATGCTTGATGCCGGCGCAAACTCCTTTATCGCGTTCAATCCTGAGTTTTCGATACCGGTGCTGGAGAGATTTGAAGAGATAGTGGGAGTGCAATGAGACCTATAGTCAAAAAGCAGCGCATAGCAGTTTTTACGCCGCAGGGTTTTCTTGACGGAAACAGTGCCACCGGGCTTATTACGATGCAGGATATGGAGGTGACGAGGTCGACAGGGGTTCAGATGATCCTTATTTCGATGAAAAAGGTTGTCTTTTTCAATAAAAACGGAGTCACCATCCTTCTTGATACTCTTGTGAAGCTTCAGAAAGATATGAAAGCGACCATCGGTTTTTGCGACTATAACAGAAAACAGTATGAAGCTTTTTTCAATCTTTTTGAAGGTGAAATCCCTTTCAGTCTCTTTAAAACACTGGATATTGCGATGCTGTTTGCCGGAGGAATGGATTCGAAAAACGAGGGCGAAGAGAATGTACTGGTATTTAATGAGGACTCAACACAAAGAAGTATGCAGGCCATTGAGATCTACGATCGGGGATATAACCCGGTTGTAGTACAGACATGGGATGAGTTTAACCAGCGTGCGCAGGAGAGCGATAAGTTCGTACAAATTATGGATATCACATACCTCGGTTTTATGGGAAGCAAGATTGCGGCAAAAACCAGGGGAAACTGCGTAGTCTACTATCTAAAAGGTTTTCTGGACGGTTCTGTTACAGAGCAGTTTGATGTTATGTACCATCAAAACTCCCTTAAAGTGGGTTTTCAGCTCTTTATGTTCGATGCCACACGTGTCAGTTCACTCAATATTCATGCAGCCAATTTCTTCTCCAGACTCTCTACCGCGGGGGCCGAATACGGAGCACTCATAGCCATAGTGGGTCTGGATATGGAAAAGAGCCCCAAAGCTTTTGTCGAAGAGCTCGAAGATGCGGGAATAATGTTTTTCGAGACGGAGACCGACTTTTTCACCGACGAGATAGTCCAGTCTATGACCGGCGGCGGATCGGCTGTGAAAAAAGAGAAAAACAGGCTCACGAAACCGGTAGTTGCCAGACTTCCGGTATTTGTGGATGCAGCCATGGGAACGCTGCAGATGATGACTAATATGATCGCTATCAAAGAGGATATGAAGATACAGCCTTTTGCCGCAGCCGGTGAAGATCTTATGGCCAGCTCCGTAGCATTTTACGGAGATATAGAGGGTATGGTGACACTTGTCATGCCGAAAAAACTGGTGCAAAAATCGTGTATGCTTCTTGTCGGCGAAGAGAGTAGCGACGATGAAGTTCTGGGTGACGCACTCAGTGAGTTGGTAAATATTGTAGCCGGCAAGTCGAAAACAGTGCTGCAGGAAGCCGGTGTCAATATCAATATAACTCTTCCAAGAAGTTACACTTCCATAGACGACCTGAGTGTTACTCTAGACGGGCTGCAGGGAGTTCAGGTGAATTTTAGTTTTGATGAATATCCTTTCACATTCTATTTGAGCCCGTAGCC
>CAYZMY010000109.1:0-3866 GCA_964479605.1 uncultured Campylobacterales bacterium
CGATTTTCCAGACCTTCATGGATACGGAAAATATGATCCACCTGATAGCCAAGAGTGAAAAAGATAGGCTCATAGACAGGATCATCGACGCTCTCCACAAAGTGGAAGGGGCATACTCTTTCGTCATACAGAGCAGAAGCAAAATGTATGCGATCAGGGACCGTTTCGGCTTCAGGCCGCTCTCTCTTGCGAAGCTCGGCGACGGCTATATGGTTGCGAGCGAAACGTGTGCATTCGATCTGGTAGGTGCCGAGTTCATACGCGATGTAAAACCTGGAGAGATGATCGTATTTGAAAAAGGGAAGGCGCCCAAGTCGATACAGGTTTTCGAGCCCAATCCGCACAAGTGTATTTTTGAATATATCTATTTCGCCCGTCCCGACAGTGTAGTCTTCGGCAAAAATGTCTACAGCCTGCGCAAAAAGATGGGGGCGGAACTTGCGGATGAACTTCCGGTTGAAGCCGATATGGTCATACCTGTTCCGGACAGCGGTGTGGCTGCCGCTTTGGGTTATTCACAGCGCAGCGGAATACCGTTTGAGCTGGGAATCATGAGAAACCACTATGTGGGCCGTACATTCATAGAGCCCACTCAGGAGCTCCGCAACCTGAAGGTGAAGATGAAACTGAGTCCGATACGTGAAGTGATAGAGGGCAAGAGCCTGATAGTGATAGATGACTCGATAGTCAGAGGTACGACAAGCAGGCAGATCGTATCGATGCTGAAAGAGGCGGGGGCGAAAGAGGTACATATGCGTATCTCCTCTCCTCCTACAACCGATCCGTGTTATTACGGCGTAGATACTCCGCAAAAGCAGAACCTCATAAGTGCACGTATGAGCAGTGAGGAGTTGTGTGACTTCATAGGCGCTGACTCTTTGGCATTTATATCAATAGAGGGCCTCATCAGAAGTGTAGGTGATGATCAAAACTACTGTAAAGCCTGTTTCGACGGGAACTATATCGTATAAACCGCGATCAGACGGTATCGGGAGGGAATTCCGTTTAAACCGCCGTCTTTTCGCAGATTCAAAGGGGGAGCTTGAAAAAAGTCTATACAATAGGGCGGTATTTTCGCAAAAAATTCGGTGAAGATGTCTACAAAGTGCCGCTCAGTATACAGGGGTTTACCTGTCCGAATATCGACGGGACGGTTGCAAAGGGAGGCTGTACCTTCTGCCTGAACGAGTCGTTCAGCCCCAATCTCGCGAAACCTTCCAAAAAGTTCTATCTCAATCCGAAGAGTGAAAACAATCCGCTTCTGCAGAAGCAGCTGGAACAGGTTCGAATACAGTATGCGGCCACTTCCGCACGACTCGGCGCCAAATACGGGGTGAAGAAGTTCATAGCCTATTTTCAGTCTTTCACAAACACCTACGCCCCTATAGAGACCCTCAAAGCTCTCTACGAAGAGGCTTTGCGCCAGCCGGGGTGTATCGGGCTCAGCATAGGCACGCGAAGTGACAGTGTAACCGATGAGATACTCGATTATCTCGCCGAGCTCTCAGACAGGTATGAAATATGGATAGAGTACGGCATACAGTCGATATATGACGAGACTCTCGAAGCGATCAACCGCGGGCACGACAGTGCGAATGTAAAGGAGTGGATAGAGCGCTCCAAGAAAAAGGGGCTGAATGTCTGCGGGCACGTTATCTTCGGGCTTCCGGGAGAGAACGACTCTATGATGCTGGATACTGTAAGAGAGTCTATATCGTGGGGGATAGATTCTATCAAGATACACCCGCTGTATGTAGTCAAAAATACGGCGCTGGCGGTCGACTATCTGAAAGGAAAGTTCGTACCGATAGACGAAAAGAGCTATATAAGACTTCTTGTAGAGTCGATAAAGATGCTTCCTCCGACAATAAGTGTTCAGAGGGTTACCGCCGGTATAGAGGACGACTCTCTTCTCGCTCCGCAGTGGTGCAAAAACAAGCATCTTCAGATAAAACATATAAGAGAGGCTTTGAAAGAGGCGGGATATATCTACTGATATAGGGCTGCAATTTTATATCTAATGGCAGTATAGCTTGTAGATAAGACGTGTCTTTCGAAAATATGCAGGATATTTCATATGTATCGTAAAGGGACGAATCTCTTTCGGTTCCAGATTCTTTGCAACTACAAATTCGCGTTTTAGGGTATTTGGACGCTCACTTTTGGACTCTTTTTTTGAAAAGAAATCACCCAGACCTGACGGCTTGAAAACCTGTCCGCCGCTCAGTTTTCCGGCTTCTAGAGGATTGTTTATCATCTTGATAGTCAATTTGCACTGCCCTATCTTGAATTTGCCCACATTCTCCACTTTCCCTTTGAAAACAATCTCCTCCGTTCTAAGCAGCCTGAAGTTTTTTATAGAGACCAGCTTGGCCTTTTTGGTGTATTTGTCCAAAACGAACATGCTGAATACAGCGGCTGTAGAAGTAACGAGGAAAGATGCAAAGACCATTGACCAGAAGACATTCGGGCGTGACTCTTTTTTCGACACAACGACAAGCAGGATAAAGAGTGCGATAAAAAAAATCAGTACCAGCCAGTGTAGAATCGTCATGTAGGTCATGGATAGCACCTCGGTTGCACTGTAAGATTGAACTCCTGCGTACTGAAATGATCGACTATTATCCTGAAGGGTTTAGAGTTATTGTGCGTGACCGGAAAATCAAGATGCTCGATCCTTACGGCAATAGGTTTCAGTATCGCAGCGGTTCTCTTCAAAAAGTTGTCTGCCGGCCTGTATATCAAAACGGCAAGATCGCAGTGGCTGAAGTCGAGCTCGCTGTCGTTTTTAAGAGATCCTTCTATTATGATGGAGTTGCTGTAGCTGAGACTCTTTGTGCTCTCCACCGCCGCTTCCGCTTTTCTGAGGTAGCTGTCCATTATGCTCTTAACTGCTACCGGACCCGCAAAAAGAAGTACCACTCCTGTGAGAAGGAACAGATATGAAAGCCCCTTTTTTTTGATGACTGCAGCAAGAATCAGAAGCAAAAAGGCCAGAAAGAGAATCCAGCCGATCGCCATATAGTCGTATTTTGTAAGTGAGTGGAAAGTGTAATAGATATAGCTGCGGAGATACTCAGCCATCGTTTCTGCTGTTTTTCTCTTCTATACCGCTCATGCCGAACCGTCGGGCGAGCTCCTGGCGTATGCGGTCGGGAGATATCTCCTTTTTGCCGAGTGCGACAAGTACATGATATGCAAGATCCGCGCACTCGTAGACGATCTCATCTTCGTTGTCGTCTTTGAAGGCGAAACAGAACTCACCCGCCTCTTCGACAACCTTTTTGAGCATACCGTTTTCGCTCCCCTGAAGCAGCTTGGCGGTGTAGGAGCTTTTGGGATCGCTATTTTTTCTTTCGAGTATTGTGTGGTATAGAGTATCTGTTACACCGTAAACCGAAGAGGGGTCCACTTCCGATTTTGTAGTTGTCTCCCCCGAATTTACATCGTTGAAAAAACAGCTTTTGCGGCCGGTGTGGCAGGCGACACCTTTTTGGTGTACCTGCAGAAGCACCGTATCCGCATCGCAGTCGAGAAGCATCTGTACAATCTCCTGGGTATGGCCGCTGCTCTCACCCTTTTTCCAGAGCCTTTTGCGGCTTCTGGAGTAGTAGTGTGCATAGCCGGTCTCCCGGCTCAGATCGAATGCCTCTTTGTTCATATAGGCGAGCATAAGGACCTCTTTTGTGTCGGCATCCTGTACGACTACCGGAACAAGCGGACTCTTTTCCCAGTCAACCTCAATCATTCTCTATCCTCTGTTTTACTCTATATCCGGCCGCATAGTCGGCTTATCGGTTTATAGATGTACTCTTCTGCTTATCCTTGCTGTCGATCCAGATATTCGGAACCGCACCGCCGGGAGT
>CAYZMY010000110.1:0-3836 GCA_964479605.1 uncultured Campylobacterales bacterium
TGTCGAGATAATCTTTCGAGACGCCGAGCCTGTATACGGCCTCTTCATTCAGCACTACACGCTCCGGTTCACCCTCCACGAGTGCGCCTATGGCAAACTCTTCGTTAAAAGGGGCACCCAGTTTACGCACAATTATAACGTCGAGCGGTGCATCGAGCCGCTTGGCGATCCTGAATGCTACAGGTACTCCGCCTCTAGGCAGCGCCAAAACTACAGGGTTGTCAAACGGAGCCATCTTTTCTATTTTGTCGGCAAGAATTTCTCCCGCCTCAAATCTGTCTTTCAGCATAATCTCTCCTCTAAAGCCAAAATTTCTATATGATATCTATTTTTACCGAGTAGTTACCCCTTGAGGCGGTAACTCACTCTATTTACCTGAGATATAGCATAATTTAAGGAAAAATTCAAGTTCTAAGGTGCACGCTCTCTGCGTGCACGAAGGTTGTATCAGGAGTTCAGGAGTTCTTTTGCAATCTGGTTTATCACTCTGCCTTCGGCACGGCTTCCGATCTTGCTTTTTGCGGCACCCATCACTTTGCCCATATCTTTCATACCCTGTGCGCCGGTCTCTTCGACAATCTCTTTAATGATCTCTCTTACCTCATCTTCACTCATAGGCTCCGGAAGATAGCTTCGGAGTATCTCCAGTTCTTTTTCGTTCTTCTCCACCAGATCTTCCCGGCCTCCTTCTCTAAACTGCTGAATAGAGTCGTTTCGCTGTTTAATCTGTTTTACCAGTATCGCTTCGATGTCCGCGTCGCTGAGCTCTTTTCTTTCGTCTACCTCTATCTGCTTTATTGCACTCATAACAAATCTTATTACATCCCTTTTGAATGTATCTTTCTGCTTCATCGCATCTTTCAGGTCGCTTTGAAGCCTCTGTTTTAGATCGCTCATTAAATCCCTTTCGGTTGGAACAGTTTTTGCTATAGTCTCTGCAAGAAGTCCAAAAATTTCTGCAATTATACCAAAAAGCCAGGAGTAGTAAGAATGAGAAAATCGGAACTGACGGCACTTTTGGCCTCTCTTCTTCTGCTTGGGGGGTGCAGTGCACACAATACCGAGGCGAGAATCGATTTCAAACCGCCGAAGTATGTGGAACAGATGCCTCCCAAAGAGCCACAAACCGGTATCTACAATCCGGGCAGCCTGTTTGGACGCGGTGACAGCCCCGTCTTTTCCGATAAAAAAGCTATGAATGTGAACGACATCGTAACCGTGGTCATAAACGAAAACATTCTCTCCTCTTCGAGCGGAACAAAGAGTATCGCCAAAACCACGGCGGACAAGCTCGGCGGAGGTGCAATGAGCTCATCAGGCGGAGGAGGGCTTATGGGGAATATAGCAAATCAGGCGAACAAGCTTACCAATATAGGATTCAACATAGACTCTTCCGTAAGTTTCAAAGGTGCAGGTTCACATCAAAGGAGCGAGAAATTTACGACCAATATTTCGGCCAGAATCATCAAAATTCTTGAGAACGGCAACTACTATATAGACGGAAGGCGCGCAATGCTGATAGATGGGCAGAAGCAGGTTCTTCATGTATGCGGCGTGATCCGCCCCGAAGATATTACCCAGACCAATCAGATCGATTCCAAATATATCGCCGATGCGAAAATTCTCTATGAGTCCCAGGGCGATGTTAAAGAGGCTACACAGCAAGGGTGGGGTACCAAAATCGTAGAGTCTATATGGCCCTTTTAATTGCGGCAAGTGAAGCCATAAGGGCTCGCTGGCCGTTTTGTCTCTCTACAAACCTCTCTTTGTAGTCGAATATATATAGTTCATTGAAAACCTTCAACAGCTCGTTTTTTTTCAGAAGATACTCCTTTTTTCCGGGAGTTCCTTCATTCTTTTCATCTTCTACAAAAGTCTCAAACAGCAGAACTCCCCCGGGAAGCAGTCGGTTTGAAATGATCGGGAAGAGTCTGCGGTTCAGGTAGTTGAAACACAATATCGCATTGTAGCTTTTCGGAAAATCCTCTATTTCGTCAAGATCTGTCTCTATCGCTTTTACCCCGGGAATGGATGAAAGATGCGAGATCGCGGCGTCGCTGAACTCCATTGCGTCAACTTTAAAACCCAAATTGGCCAGGTATCCGGCATGCCTTCCCATTCCGGCCGCAATATCGAGCACATATTTGCCGCCTATCTTGTCTATATGTTCCGTAAGCAGAGCACTCGGTTTCATTGATACCGGCATTTTTGCATATTTTTCATTCCATCTCTGTTTGTCTTCAATCACAGTTTGCCTTCTGTTTGAATCAGAGCCATGGCGCCGACCGCTTTTCCATTCTGCTCCATAGGTACCGTTTTGATTCTGATATATTGCTGTTTTCCTTCAGCTGTTTCGGTAAGAGCACCTCCGGCAATGCTCTCGTTTTGCGCCAGTGTCTCTTTGAAAAGAGATACTATCCATCCCTCCTTAAGCCTGTTGAGGTCTCTGAAGCCCTCTTGGTTCGGGTCTATGCCCAGTTTGCTCAGGCCCAGTTCATTGTAAAGGGTGATCTGCAGATTACTGTCAAAATATACAGCCCCTGCCGGAAGATAAGAGAGCAGCATCTGGAGCTGACCCGCTTTCTCTTCAAGCTCCTTGTTCGCAACAGTTACCAGATGTGCCAGTGCCCTTTGAATTTCACATCCTTCCTGATCGTGTACCACCATGCATACAGCTTTTGTATCCGAAGTTCCTCTGCCTTCGCTTAGCCCTATAACACTGCATGACTGGTTTAAAAGACAGTTTTTGCCATCTTTGTGTACAAACTCTCCATAGCCGAAAAATCCGCTCACGGAGGCGGCATTTGCAAAAAGGTCAATCTGTTTTGAGCTTATCTCTTTTAAGAACTTTTTGCGACCGATACCGGAATAGATGAAAAAACTTTCTATATGCGTATCATCAAACATTTTCAGACCGCAGAATGATTTGGAAGCTATCATGTTTCTGTCCAGATACCCGAATCTGCAGCTGCTTCCCTCGGGTATATTGCCTGTGAAGACAATGGAGCCGTCATCCGCCGCCGCTACGGCATTGCGGTTGAGCAGACACCCCTCGGATTTAAAAGTCAAAGATATCTCAAATCCGGATTCCGGGAGGTTGTCTACAAAATGGTCCCCAAGATAGTGTCTGAAAATAGATGCTGCATTCCGGCCGTTTATCTCATATATTCTGTTTTTCTCGGCTCTTGTAACATTAAGAACCGGTCCGACCGCTTCCCAGTCGCTTATATATTCAGTCTGTATATTCAGATTTTTTCCACTCAGCGCTATGCCTACCGCTCCCTTTGAAAGAACTTTGTCATCATGCAGTACAAAAGTTTCGAAAAAATTGCCGTTATCTGCCGCAACCCCGCCGCATACCGGCAGGCCGGGGGCTGTTTCACTGACACCGGCTAGAAAGTCGTCGGCATTTACGTAAAGTCCTTCAGTGAAGAGTATGAGAAGTTTTGTATCCTTTTTTGTCAGTTTTTGCGCCAGGATTTTCCCCGCTTCCATACTGTTTTCAGGGGTTATGGCATCTATCGACAAAGATGTTACTTTTGTTTTTTTGAAAGTGCTTATGGAGATCAGAGTTTTGTGCGAAGTGAGTTTCCGGTCCGATATCTCCCCGCCTGTCGTAACACCGGCTATGACAGCATTCGGGAAAAAGACTCTCGCCTCTCTGACAAGTTTTTCAAGCATTGTACGCGAAGAGTTGCCCGTAAATATCTGAATCAGTATAGATTTTGCCCTGTTTATCTCATCCATTGGCAAAAGGTGAAAAGTCAGTGCTGATTCATAATAGATATTGTATGTCTGCATAGTACCCTTCTGCGCAATCGTTTTGCGTAATATCG
>CAYZMY010000111.1:0-1435 GCA_964479605.1 uncultured Campylobacterales bacterium
TCGTTGTAGAGGATACCGTACTGAATGCGGGTAAGGCCTTTGGCGAGAGTTTTCATCGTTTTTTGAAGCGCTTTCTGCTCCGGGGTCATTGGTGTATGAGGCTGACCGGCAACCAACATCGAAATTACGAGGCCGAGTGAAAAAATCACCTTTTTCATGGCGTCCCCTTTCTTTCGTACAGAACATCACAGATAGCAATGTTCCATAAGATAACTTTATCCAATGTAAGATTTCGGCCACCTGAATATATATTAGTAAAAATAATAGTTTAGGAGTCGGCTGAATATCAGGAGAACATCATCTCGTATGGACGCTTTATCTGCTCTATCAATGATGCTATGCTGACGTTGCGGCTTACTCTTGCAAACTCCTTCGAGTCAAGGAATATGATGGCGGTCGGAATGGAAAATACCCCAAAGTGTGCGGCAATATCTGGATGATCCGCGACATCTATAGCTACTCTTTCGATTTCGGGAAAGTTTTTTTCGAAAGCTTCGAAGAGTTTTGGCTTCAGTGCATGGCATACATTGCAGTGCTCACCTTCGAAATAGAGCATAATGCCCGCACTCTCTTTAACGGTTTTATCAATTTTTTCTTGGGTCATTTTACCTCTTTCGAGCTGATTTTCGGAAAAATATTATACCGATAATCGGCTTTCGCTCCGAAACTTTTTGTTGTACAATAACCGCATGATGAGCAAGCTCGAAAAGATAGTCGCGGAATCAGATGCACTTTTGATTACAGCCGGAGCCGGAATGGGAGTGGACTCAGGGCTGCCGGATTTCAGAGGGAACGAGGGGTTCTGGCGGGCCTATCCCGCGGCAAAGAGGCTGGGTCTCAGTTTTGTGGAGCTGGCAAACCCCCTCTGGTTCGAGGCGGACCCGGCACTGGCGTGGGCTTTTTACGGTCACAGGCTGCATCTGTATCGTGATACCGAGCCCCATGACGGGTTTGGCAAGCTTTTGGATTCGGCGAAGAGCAAAGAGGAGTGGTTCGTCTTTACCTCCAATGTAGACGGACAGTTTCAAAAAGCCGGATTCGATGAAGAGAAAATTGTGGAGTGCCACGGCAGCATCCACCATATGCAGTGCAGCAGCTGTGACGGAGGGATATGGAGTGCCGACAGTGTCGATATACCGATAGATATGGAGAGTTTCAGGGCGCTCGAGTGGCCGAAGTGCCAAAAATGCGGATCGACCGCCAGGCCCAACATTCTGATGTTTGGCGACTGGGGCTGGGACGCCGGCCGTACCCGCATGCAGGAAGAGAGGTTCGACGACTTTTTGCAACGGATAGCCCTGAAGAGGCTGAGGCTCGTAATAGTAGAGATAGGTGCCGGAACCGCGGTGCCTACCGTCAGGATGACCGGTGAGCGCATAGCGAGAGATTTCGGTGCGACGCTCATACGGATAAATCCGAGAGAGCCGCAGATAGA
>CAYZMY010000111.1:1535-3800 GCA_964479605.1 uncultured Campylobacterales bacterium
CCGTCTCAAGAGTCATATTTACAGAAACACTCTCCGGCGTTTGAGCAGGGGTATTACAGCGGGTGTGAAAATGGGCGGGAGAGTGCCCGTAACAGCTTCATTGAACGAACGCCGCCCAAACGCTATTTTAACGACCCGGAATATAAAAAGGGTTGGGATGAGGGTTACGAGAGCTGTTATGAGGATGAAGAGTTCGAACAGCAGATGAGCAGGCCCACAATTTTCAGGGAGTAGGTTTTTCAGCTCTGACCCTCCAGCTCCTCCTGCAGCTCCAAAAGTTCGAGGTAGCGGTCCGCTTTTGTGTTGTACTCTATCTCGAGTTCGTTCAGTTCGTCTGTAAGATTCTGTATCCCTTTTTCCCTGTAGCAGTCCGGGTCCGCAAGGCACTCGTTCAACTGCGCTATGCGCTCTTCGAGTGCGTCGATCTCATCCGGCAGGCATTCGAGTTCGCGCTGTTCGTTGTAGCTCAGTTTTTTCTTTTTTGTCGTTTGTCGTTTGTCGTTCGCCGTTTGATCTTTTCGGGTTTGCAGTTCTCGTTCGTACCTCTCCACGTTTTTGAGCTCTTTTTCGATAGCGAGAAACTCGGAGTAGGGTTGATAGCTCTCTTCGACTATGCCGTGTCCTTTGAAGATGAATAGTTTTTTGGCTATCTTGTCGACGAAATAACGGTCGTGGCTTACAAAGATGAGGGCTCCCGAAAAGTTGAGCAGATACTCTTCGAGTATGTTGATGGTGGGAATGTCGAGATCGTTGGTAGGTTCGTCGAGAATCAGACAGTCGACCTTTTTTGTAAACAGAAGCGCAAGTGCGACGCGGTTCTTCTCGCCGCCGCTAAGCACTCCTATCTTTTTATCCAGATACTCTTTGGGAAAGAGGAAATTTTTCAGATAGCCGTAGACGTGCATATTTTTGCCCTGTACGTCTACACGGTCTCCGCCGTAAGGGCAGAATGTCTCTATCAGGTTTTTGTCGTCGTCGAGCATCTCTCTGTGCTGGTCGAAGTAGCCTATTTTGAAATCCCCGCGTTTTATGACTCCTCCGTCTGGCTTTTCGCGGCCGAGCAGCAGATGCAGAAAAGTGGACTTTCCGCTTCCGTTTTTGCCCACTACGGCAATGCGGTCTTTCTGGAGTATCCTGTTTGAGAAGTTGTGAATGAGCAGTTTCTCTCCAAGCCTCTTTTCAAGATGCTCTATCTCGAAGAGAACCTTCTTTCTGCTTACTCCCTCTTCACGGTTGAAGTGGTGCTTTTCGCGCTCCAGTTCCAGTTTTATTTTGCGTATGACTGAAGGGTTCTTTTTCGCCTGTTCGCGCATCTGCATGACACGCTTTTTACGCCCTTCGTTTCGTTTTAGTCTCGCTTTTACACCGCGGCTGAGCCACTCCTCCTCAGATTTTAGGAGTTTGAGAAGGTTTTCATGCTCTTTGGCCATCGCGTGAAGAAGCTGCTCTTTTTGGTGAAGATAGCTCTCGTATCCACCTTTGAAGCTTCTGAGTTTATGATCGTCGATCTCCACGGTTCTGGTCGCTATGCGGTCTATGAAGTATCGGTCGTGAGAGATCAAAAGGAGTGTGAACTTCTCTTTCAAAAGGAGCTCCTCCAGAAACTCCACCATGTAGACGTCCAGATGGTTGGTAGGCTCGTCCAGCATCAGAATATCCGGTTTTTTGAGCAGCAAGGATGCCAGGGCCACACGTCTCTGCTCTCCTCCGCTAAGCAGGTTTACCGGCCTGCTCTCGTAGGCTTTGAGGTCGAACTCTTTCAGGATACGTTCTATCTTGTCATCGAGGTTCCATGCGTTGTGGTAGTCGAGAAAGGCCGTCAGTTTTGCGTGCTCTTCAAGCAGAGTCCTGTTCTCGAAATCCTCGGCAAGCTTTGCGGAGATCTCTTCGAAGCGTTTTTTCGCCTCCTGTATCTGTGTCAGCTCTTTCTCTATCGCATCTCTTACGCTTACACCGGCTTCAAAGACCGGCTGCTGGGAGAGCATCTCTATGCGGATTCCCTGCCTTATAACCCTTTTCCCGGCATCCGGCTCTATCTCGCCGCTGACGATTTTCATTAGGGTACTCTTGCCGCTGCCGTTACGGCCGACAATCACGATTCTCTCATATTCATCAATATGAAAGTTGATTCCTTTGAAGATGATTTGTGATTCAAACTGTTTGTCCACATCAAGCAGGTCAACGAGTGCCATAGACGCCTTTTCTTACAAAGATGATTTACATTAATGAATTGAAACGAGATTTTAACCTAACTTGGCTATAATC
>CAYZMY010000112.1:0-3715 GCA_964479605.1 uncultured Campylobacterales bacterium
CGTACGACTATTTCCGTATCGGTATGAGTGAAGAGGAGATAGAGAAGATCGAGGAGCTGGTGCGGGAGCGTACCGAAGCCAAGAAGAGAAAAGATTTCGAAAAAGCGGATGCGATAAGAGATGAGCTGGCCCAACTCGGTATACAGCTGATGGATACTGCAGACAAAACGGTTTGGGAAAAATCGGAATAACAGAGATGAGGCTGCCCTTTTCGCTCTTTCTCTTTTCCGTTATTGTCATATGTATGACAGCATATGCGGCGGAATCATCGTTTCAAAACAGACAGATCGCACATGATCTGAACCGCTCATGGATAGTAGACGGCCGACTTACGGATGAGGCTTACACACTTCTTACAGCTATAAGAGCGGACTCATCGATTTTATGTTCAAAAAAGCGCTACAACCTTGAACAGATAGACGAACTGCTTCAGAAATGTTTTTTATCAGACAAGTTTGAATCTCAGTTAAACCGCGCGTTGAACCGTGCCTTTTCACTATATATTTCCGACAGAAGAGATGGATGCCTTGATCCGCTGGAGATATACGGCGGACAGGTTCATATCGACGATAGAGTGAAGCAGAGTGTCGAAGAGGGAGATAATATTCTGCTTCAGCGTCTGGAATATGCCTTGAGAAGATACGAAACAGTTGAAGCAGACGGAGGATGGAAGAGAGTGCCGCAGATTTCCCGGCTCCTTAAAAAGGGGGACGAATCAGTGGCTGTAAGGCTGATCAGAAAACGCCTTTTTAAAAGCGGTGATCTGAACGATTCGGATTTTTCAAACACTTTTTTTGACGAAACTCTTGAAGAAGCCGTAAAACTTTTCCAGACCCGCCACTCTCTCAAAAGCGACGGCATAGTCGGCCCGATGACGCTGGCGGCGATTAACACTCCTATCGCGCAAAAAATATCTCTTATGAAACTGAATATAGAGAGGCTGAGGTGGCTTACCGGCGAAAGCGAAGATTTCATTGTTGCGAACATTCCCGAATTTACCTTGACCCTTTATAGGGAGAACTCCCCTAAGATTACAATGAAAACGGTCGTCGGACGCAGAAAGCGCCCTACCCCGATGATTTCGGATATGATGAGTTATGCCGTTTTGAATCCTTACTGGAGAGCTCCCGAAACCATAGTCAGAGATGATATTCTTCCGAAACTGAAAGCGGGTAAGTTCGATTATCTGGAAAAGATAGGAGTAACGGTCAGCAGAAGCATGGACGGCAACGAGTCGGTAGATATGAGAAGTATAGACTGGAATCGCTTCGACGGCGGAGATCTTCCATTCATATTCATGCAGAAACCGGGACCCCGAAACTATCTCGGTTTTGTAAAATTCATGTTTCCTAACGATCTTGACATCTATATCCATGACACACCCGAGAGCCATATTTTTGAATACGAAGAGCGTACGATGAGCTCCGGATGTATCAGGGTAGAGAAACCTGTAGAGCTTTTTCATGCACTCTTCGCTGATGAAGATAACAACAGATGGAGCTATAAGCAGATAGTGAAAGAGATAATCAAAAACAGGGAGAGAGAGGTGGGGCTCGCGGAACCCATGCCTGTCTATATTCTCTATATGACGGCATATGCGGATGAGAAAGGGAGAGTCCACTTTCTGCCGGATATCTACGGTTACGACCGAATAATGCGAAACTATCTCGACAATTTCGCCGGCCGTTTGGAGTATGAGAAGAGAGCACTTTTTAAATGAAGACAAATGGGATGTACCTTTTTTCCGCTATTTCGTTAAAATTGCTGCAAATAATCCGATTGTAAGAGTATGATGAAAACTGATATCTATCGAAGAGATTTCCTTAAAAAGAGCGCTGCTGCGGCTGTAGTACTGGCTTTTCCAAACATCGTGCTTGCAAAAAAGAGCACGGATGTTTCATATAAGAGCCTTTCGCTTTACAATATCCACACTGCCGAAAAGGTGGAGGCTTTATACTGGGAAAATGGGCAATATCTTCAAGAAGAGATTCAACGGCTGAATCACCTGCTGCGAGATTTCAGAACCGGTGAGACTCACCCCATCGACACCGCTCTTTTCGACCTTCTTCACGATCTTAAAACAGCGGTAGGATCGAGCACCTCTTTTCATGTGATATCGGGCTACCGCTCACCGAAAACCAACGATAGGTTGAGAAGAAGATCTTCAGGTGTAGCGAAAAAGAGTCTCCATATGCAGGGGCGCGCGATAGATATAGATCTTCCCGGAGTCTCTCTGGAGACTCTTCGCCTTGCGGCAAGAAACCTCAGGCGCGGCGGCGTCGGATACTACCCGAAATCGGGGTTCATCCATGTGGATACCGGCAGGGTAAGGTACTGGTAGCGGCACAACAGAAGGCAGGCGGCTATATATTGCACGCCAGAATGGAGCAGTAACCCTCCCCTGCCCCGTCGCTTCCGCCGAAACCACTCCAGTCGATTTTGGGCATACTCTTTACTCTTTTTTCATACTCCTCTTTCGAAATAGGCTCAATCGGCATCTGTTCGTAAACATCTTTTTCCCTGCGCGGCAGCATCGATGCAGACTTGATAACCGGGGCGAACATCGCCAGCATATGCTCAACCTGCGG
This sequence comes from uncultured Campylobacterales bacterium, assembly GCA_964479605.1. Classification (GTDB taxonomy): domain Bacteria; phylum Campylobacterota; class Campylobacteria; order Campylobacterales; family Hydrogenimonadaceae; genus Hydrogenimonas. The sequence continues at coordinate 2,589 of CAYZMY010000112.1, forward strand.
CCCTTCCCTCTCCTCGTCGAAACTTATCGTACATGAGACCATATTGTCCGACCACTCCCTTTGCAGCATGGCCAGCAGTGCAAACTGCTCCCATGCGCTGACGCGCTCTATAGATCTGGGGTTTTCATATTTGATGGGAAATTCGAAGACGGTCGTATTTTCGCTGTAGTCGTCCGGCATATGCGGTACGCCCGCTTCAATCAGAAACTTCGTTATCTTCTGGCTGTTGCCGGCACGAAGCCTCCTTACGGCATATCTGCTTACCGGAAAGTGCATTCCGGGGCTGACGCCGGCGAGCAGGCTGATGGTTCCGGAGGGCTTTACGGCTGTCACTTTGAGCGAGACCGGAATACCGGCATCTCTTGCCAGCCTCTCGTTTACCTCCCTAACCTGTTTATAGGAGTCCCTTAGCACTCTTGTCATCTTCGTTATCCCTATCTTCTCCATCCAGTCGGTTATTCCGGATATACTGACTCCCGTACGGCGGTTGCGTGCCACTATAGCGTTCGTTTCGCTTCTGTGTGTAGGCAGCAGTGAGACTGTGACGGCATAGAACGTTGCAAATTCCACCGCATCCTTGAACTCTTTTTCGCTTTCGCATCGGGTAGGAAATATCTCCGCCAGATTGCAGAGCTCGTAACTCTCGAGCGCTATCTCGCCGCAGGGATTGGTGAGCCACGCTCTATCTCTTGTCTCTTTGCCGAAACGACCATATTTTTGAACATTTATCAGATTGAGTATCCCCGGCTCACCGTTTTGCCTGATCAGCTCCGATATTTCGGGCAGTTTGTCGAAATCGTCACGGTTTTGCAGCAGTACGGAGTTGTTCGACATCCAGCCGATATCTTTGCGGTCCGGGAAACGGCTGTAGTCTTTCAGGTGCAGGAAAGTCTCGTCATGTACCGAACCGAGCGCAATCTCCGCACTGCGTCTGACATTTCCGGCAACCACGCAGACACCGATCGAGTTGAAAAGATCCGCTATGCACCTCGTTCTGTCGATCTCGCCTCTGCAGAAGCTGTCCATGATCTTTTCGAGACGAATATGCAGCTCCTTCAGGGGCTGCGGTCCCGAAGCGGTGCCGCCGAAGCCGTGGATAGGCGAACCGGCCGGCCTGATCTTCGAGT
>CAYZMY010000113.1:0-3696 GCA_964479605.1 uncultured Campylobacterales bacterium
TATTTTTCCACTTCGATTGTCAGGTGCATATTCGGATGAATTGCGCACTCAACCTCTACCTTGCCCGGTTTTTTCATGGTTACCACGACATCCTGTCCCGGCTTTTGCATACCGATGTCGAATTCGTCCGCCTCACTGTCGCTGAATGCGTTGTGTGCAAAACCGTCGTCGTTTTTAAAGATTATCCTGTCGCCTACCTTGACCTTTAGATGATCCGGATGAAAGGCTTTGCCTTTCTGAACAACTACATGGTCTGCAGCCTGAATCGATACAAACATCGCTGCCGCTGCAAATAATAAAGCTATTTTTTTCATACTGTTATCTCCTTCTTTAAGTTTATTGTGGGAATGTCGCCGGAGCCGATATATTCATTGGCTCACCTGTCAGGGTTTTCAGAAAATCTACTATCAGCCTGATCTCATCAGGATTCAGGCCTCTGTCTTCGATAAGAGGAGAGAGATTTTTGCTGTTGTGGAAACGTCCTCCGTTACCGCATACGGCAGTGGCTTCCTCCAGAGTTTTTATAGAACCGTCATGGAAGTAGGGGCCGCTGAGTGCTACATCACGCAGAGTGGGTGTTTTAAATGCATGGAACCATGCGGCACGTTTTTTCAGTTTGTAGCGTCCTATATCGCTGTCGCCCAGACCGAGATTGTGGAAACTGCCGTCTGTGAAGTTGAATCCGTCATGGCAGTTGTTGCACTTTCCTTTTCCGGTGAAGAGGGCAAACCCTTTTTTGGCGTTTTCACTAATGGCGTTTTCATCTCCCTTCGCATATTTATCGAAAGGTGCTTCAGTAGAGACAACCGTTCTTTCGAATGTGGCTATCGCTTTGGCTATCGTATCTTTGGTTATGCCCTCGCCGGGGTAGGCTTTTTCGAAGAGCTTTTTGTACCCCTCTATGCCGTTTAGCCGCTCGACAAGTTTGTCAAGTTTCATATCCATCTCCACATCCGCCTGGATGGGACCTAGTGCCTGCTCTTCAAGAGATTTTGCGCGTCCATCCCAGAACTGGTGGCGCTGGTATGCTGTGTTGATTACGGTGGGTGAGTTTCTCGGCCCCTGCCGTCCTTCTATTCCTATCGCTTTGGACTGGCCGTCGCTCCATCCCATGCTCGGATTGTGGCATGTGGCGCAAGAAACTGTGTTGTTCCGCGAAAGACGGGTGTCGAAATAGAGGAACTTTCCAAGTTCGATTCTTTCAGGCGTTATCTGGTTGTTCTTTGGTGCGGGTACCTTGTCGGGTCTGATCCATTTGCTCAAATCCTCTTTTGCCGCTGCCGATGTTGCCAGCAGTGCAGCAACGATGCCTCCTGTCAAAACAGCGCCGAATCGGCCTAAATCTCTCATATGTACTCCTTCTATGCATAAATATATTTTCACAATGGTAAGAATCGAAACAGTTCATAAAAATTTATGATCTTATGCAGTCTAATCGATGGTCCCATTGGAACTTACATGGTAAAATCGTCGGAAAGAAATTTTATTAAAGGGGTGATATGAAAAAAAGTGTTATATTTTCGGTCTGTGCAGCGGTAGCACTGGCCACGGGGGTTCAGGCTGAGAGTTCACTTGCGGATGCCGTAAAAAACGGCAAGGTAAAAGGTAATATAAAGTACTACTACATCAATACGCACAAAGAGAAAAGCAGCGGCAACTCTACGGCATTCGCCAACTCCATAGGCGGCCGGCTCTCATATACGACAGGCAAATGGAAAGGTTTGGATGCGACTGCGACATTCATGACGACACAGCCGTTTGCACTGCCGGACAATGTCGATACATCAATCATAGGACGCGACAATGCCGTAAAAGCGGGCCAGGCTCCCGGCGGTGTAGCAGGACAGAAGGGTTTTTCCGTACTGGGTGAAGCGTATGTCAGCTACAGCCGCGACAACTTCAGCTTCTGGGGCGGACGCAAGGTTATAAAGACTCCCCTTATAAACGCGAAAGAGGTCAGAATGCTTCCCTCCGCCGTAAAGGGAGCACATGCAAGTATGAATTTTGAAGGCGGATTCAGAGTGGGAGTGGCATATTTGGACGCTTTCAGACAGAGAACATCTTCTGAATTCGACAATATTGTCAAACATGCTTTGGGTGACAAAACGAAAGAGATTACGGGAGACGAGAGCGGTGTGGTGATTCCGGTATGTCTCTCCTGGAAAGGGCAGAAAAACGCGATAAAGGTGATAGACTACTACTCTCCCGACTTCATAAACTCCATATATGCAGACTGGAACTACCGACACAAGCATAGCGACGAGCTCTCTTACGCCTTCGCTCTGCAGGCCATCATACAAGACTCTGTAGGCAATGCCGACGACAATCTGGCGCAGGCGGGTTCGGTAACGGGCGGTAAAGCCATAAAGACGCGTGCGGGTGCCGCGAAGTTGACGGTTAACTATACAAGCATGGCGCTCAGTGCCGCATATTCTAAGGTTTTGAAAGATGACGGATATCACGACTCGCTGGTGCTGCCCTGGGACGGAACACCTCTTTATACCAACATGATTACGGCGAACAACCTCTTCCTTTCAAACTACGGAAAGGCTCTCGGAGCGGATTCGGCATATATCGGCGGTACAGACGGTATAAAGATCGCTTACAGGCAGGATTTCGGTGCATTCGGCTTTAGCGGCTACAGCATGACACTCAGCTCCGCATGGTTCGACAACGACCGCTTCGCGAAGACGCAAAACGATCTTAATGCGGTACTTGCTTATGCAAATGCCGGATTCTCGATAGCGCTGAAAGGAATATGGGTAAGAAACGGTGCCGGTGCGGCGGCAGACGGTACGATCTCGCAGACACCGATTCTGCATCAGTACAGAATTATAGCGAACTACAAGTTTTAAACGACCTTCCCCCAAGCGGGGGAGAGGCGTTTTTTAGACCGGCTCTACAGTATCGTCGTATCCGTCGAGTCTCATCTTCTCTTCCAAAGCCACCTTTTGAAAAACCTTTTCGCGCCCGGGAAGCTCCTGCCTGACTATGTAGAGCTCTCCAAACACCTGCTGTGTACGCAATACATGCTCGTCGAGTTCAAGTTTTTCGTCGTTGTAGTGTGCATCTTCCGGAACGACAAGGTCGCAGAGGAAGTCGTAGTAACTCTCTCTTAAAACTTCGTACTGATCGTGCGATTTTGTGCAGTCGAGGTATCCCAGCTTCACGTTTTGAATAGCGAACGACTCTTCGCCTTCTCCGCTAAGATCCCAGTATGCCTCGCCAATCTCTGTACGTACGAAGAAGATATCGCCTATTTTCGACTTTTCCAGAAGTTCCAGCTTTTTATCGACATTGATATTTTGAAGTGTTATGTCGTCCAGAGAGATCTCTACCTCTTCCAGTCCGTCAGCATCAAGGGTTATCGATGCACTCTCGGGGTCGAAAGCGGTAAGAGTCTGTGAAGAGTCGAGTTCATCCAGCTCTCCGCTTTCGATGTAGGCGTTTATATTTTCAAAAAGCTCTTCTATATTCTCCCGGTCGAAATCTGTATCGGCGTCTATCTCCAGACCCTCTATTTCGAGACGGTTCAGTCTGTAGAATCCGATCTTTTTCCCTTCGCCTTCGATATGGAGTTTGAATGCCATTAGCATCTCCTTCTTATTTTTGAATTATTGAGAATTATATCGCATATAGATCAACGGAAGTGTGACTTATGTCATGGAAAAAGTATGTTTGAAGTCTAAAGTTACG
>CAYZMY010000114.1:0-3693 GCA_964479605.1 uncultured Campylobacterales bacterium
GACGCAAAAAAGCGAATACCACAATCAGGCGTATGAAGCTGGTCATGACCAGAACAAGAGAGGGTGCAAGTACCAGCAGCGTCAGTACGATGACAATATTTAGTGTATTTACAAGATCTTTGGGCTCGGCGGGTGCCGACAAGGATAGGTTGACGGTGGGAATATCTACGGCAAAGAGCGGCACCGCCGCCAAAACGGCAAGGATGGGAAGCAGCTTACGTATCATTTCGGGATAGCCGAACGTTTGGCATCAAGAATTCCTTTTCTTGCACTCTTCTCGAGTTCAGGTTCGTTAGAGAAGAAGTATAGATCGACCCGCCTGTTCTTGGCGCGCCCCTCTGGAGTCGCATTGGAGGCGACCGGTTTGTATTCGCCGTTACCGCATGCAGAGAGCCTTTTTGGATCAACCCCGTCTTTTATGAGCTCCTTTACGACAGATACGGCCCTGGCCGCCGAGAGCTCCCAATTGTCACGGTACGGACTGCCCGGTCCTGGAGGAACGTTGTCTGTATGCCCGCGTACATTGACCTGCAGCGTGTTTGGCAGCTTGTTGATTATCATGGCGATTCTTTTTAGAAATAGTATAGCATCCAAATTGTCAATTTTTGCTTCACCCGGCTTAAAAAGAAGTTCAGCCGGCAGCCTGAGCAGAAACCCTTTTTCAGACTCTTCGAGGACGGCCGGGATCGCCCCCTGGCTCATCATAATCTCGTTCATCTCGTCCTTTAACGAGGCGAGCTGCATCATCATCTTGCTGATCTGGTTGTCTGTCTTTGGCTGCGACTGCTGAGAAGTCTGGATCTCGGTCGGAGATGTGGCCGCCGCTCCGCCTCCGGTTCCGCTCTCCATTCTTCTCTCTTCTAGTTCGGAACGCTCACCGCCCTCCAGGACCGAGAGTGCTCCGGCCAGCGATCCTATAGCCTCCTCCAGCTTCTTCGCATCCATCGTAGACATCGAAAGAAGCAGTACGAAAAAGCATAGAAGCAGGCTCATCAGGTCCCCGAACGCCGCAAGCCACCCGGGCAGACACTTCGGACACTCGGGACACTTCTGTTTAGCCATTTACGACACCCTATTCAAACTGGCTCACCCGCTCGTTGGGAGGAAGGAACGAGAGTAGTTTCGCCTCGAGCGTACGCGGATTGTCGCCGGCCTGGATAGACATTATCCCTTCGAGGATAATCGTACGCACAAGATTTTCGTCGGCATCGCGTATGTTGAGGATATTGGCTATAGGCGTACCGAATATGTTGCCTATCATCGCTCCGTACATCGTGGTAAGAAGCGCGACCGCCATCGAAGGGCCGATGGCACTCGGATCCGACATGTTAAGAAGCATCGCGACAAGACCTATAAGTGTACCGATCATACCCATCGCTCCGGCGAGACCCGCCCACTGGTCGAATATGGCCGCATTCGCTTTGTGGCGGTCGCTGGTCTGCTCCATCTCTATCTCCAGAAGCTCTCTGATCGTATCGGGCTCGTTTCCGTCTACGGCCATGGAGAGCCCTTTTTTCAAAAATTCATTCTCTTCGTTGTTGGCCGCCGCTTCGAGCGAGAGTATCCCGTCTCTTCTGGCCTGTGTCGAGTACTCTACAAGCTTCTTTATCAGTTCCGGAACGTTCTCCTGCGGAGGCTTGATGGCTATCATGAAGATCTTGACAAAGTTCTTCATCTGCTCCATCTTGAATGCGACAAGGAGTGCACCGATCGAACCGCCTATAACGATCAGAACGGAAGGGATGTCTATATACGCCCCTATCCCAACACCCATGGCCATCGCTCCGAACAGAAGGCCAAGAATCAATACCAAACCGATGACACTACCCAAGTCCATCGACACTCCTGCTTTTATCCCGTAAAATTTTTACGTTTTTTTAGTACATTATGTTACACGGATTCCGGGCAAAGCCCGTAATCCGGCAGGGCCTGACCGGCAACACATCATACAAAAGCTGCAAAAAGAGAGCTTTTTGAGATGATGTCGCACCTTTTTGGTCTACCATCAATGTCACGAAACTATATCGGCCTATTGCATACAAATATAAACAGTCCCCCTGAAAACGGCCGAAATTTGGGACATTTTAATCTTTATTGCGTTAAAATCTCATAAAATTCGATGTCGCTGCGAGCAAGCAGCCGGCAGTTATCCAAATCCAACAATACAGGACGAAAAATTTCCATGAGTACCTCTGTTATAATCCTCGCAGCCGGACAGGGCACGCGCATGAAGTCCGAACTTCCCAAAGTACTGCACAAAATCAGCGGACTTCCAATGATACACTACACGCTAAAAACAGCTCAGAGCATAAGTGACGACATAACCGTCGTACTCTTTCACCAGGCAGAACGTATCGAAAAAGAGATTTCAGAGAATTTCGAAAACATCAAATTCAAGATTCAAGACCATGCCAACTACCCCGGAACCGGCGGGGCGGTTATGGATATAGAGACACTCCACGACAGAGTTCTGGTTTTAAACGGGGATATGCCTCTTGTTACACCCGACTCTTTGGAGCCGCTTTTGTCTCAAGAGGGCGATATAGTCATGAGCGTTTTCGACCTGCCCGATCCTTCAGGCTACGGCAGAGTAGTAGTGGAAAACTCCGAAGTACAGGCTATTGTGGAAGAGAAGGACTGTACTCGGGAGCAAAAAGAGATAAAGACGGTGAATGCGGGGGTCTACATCTTCAAAAAAGAGGTTCTGGATCGCTATCTGCCGAAACTATCCAACGACAATGCCCAGGCTGAGTACTACATTACCGACATAATAAAAATGGCACGCGAAGATGGGTTGCACATAATTCCGGTATGGGTCGAGGAGGAGGCTTTTAAGGGTGTAAACAGCCGTTACGACCTCGCCCATGCAGAAGAGATGATGCAAAAGAGGATAAGAGAGCAATGGATGCGATCGGGCGTAACGATGCACCTGCCGTCGACGATCTACATCGACTCGAGGGCGGTTTTTCATGGAGACTGCACGCTCGAAAACGGCGTAACTATCCACGGCGAGAGCATCATTTCCGACTCATACATCAAGTCGCATACGGTCGTCGAAGATGCCGACATAAGAAACTCCTCCTGCGGGCCGATGGCTCGGATACGACCCGGCACCATTCTGGAAGATACCCACATAGGCAACTTCGTAGAGGTGAAAAAGTCCCGTCTAAAAGGGGTGAAAGCGGGACACCTCAGTTATCTCGGAGACGCTCACATCGAGGAGGGAACAAACGTGGGAGCCGGGACGATCACCTGCAACTATGACGGAGTAAGAAAGTATGAGACCAGAATCGGCAAAAACGTCTTCATAGGCTCCGATACGCAGCTTGTCGCCCCCGTAACGATAGAGGACGATGTGATGATAGCGGCCGGAACCACGGTTACGAAAGATGTAAAAAAGGGCTCTCTGGCGATATCGAGAACTCCCCAGAAGATTGTGGAGAGGTTCTTCTACAGATTTTTCGGCAAGGGGGAGCCGGATGCTTGAACAGGTGAGGCTCGACGGCAAGAGGGTGCTTGTCGGGGTTACCGGAAGCATCGCCGCATACCGCGCCTGCGATCTTGTCAGGCTCTATGTCAAAGCGGGAGCCGATGTGAGAGTTGTGATGAGCGAAGCGGCCAAACGCTTTGTGACTCCTCTTACGTTCGAGGCACTCACGAACAGCCGGGTGCTGCACGAAGATACCGAAGAGT
>CAYZMY010000115.1:0-3680 GCA_964479605.1 uncultured Campylobacterales bacterium
TTTTTCTATTACAATTACACAAATCATAAATTGTAAAGGACAAAAGAGATGAAAGAGCAGACACTCGCACTCCACTACGGATACAACAAAGACGAATACAAAACTATGGCTGTTCCGGTCTACCAGACAACCGCTTACGACTTCGAGACGGCAGAGCGTGCCGCAAATCTCTTTGCACTCAAAGAGCTCGGGCCCATATACACCAGGCTGAACAACCCGACGACCGAAGTACTCGAAAACAGAATTGCAGCGGTTGAAAAAGGTGCGGCGGCTATCGCCACGGCCAGTGGACAATCTGCCATTTTTTACGCGGTTGCCAATCTTGCCGAAGCGGGTGACAATATAATTGTTGCAAAAAAGATATACGGCGGAGCCACCACACTCCTTACACACACTGTAAAACGCTTCGGTATAGAAGCCAGAGTTTTCGACAGCGACACCGCTTCGGACCTCGAAGATCTGATAGATGAGAAAACCAAAGCGATATTTTTCGAATCGCTATCGAACCCGCATATCAGTATTGCCGACGTGGATAAAATAGTCGAAATTGCATCGAGGCACAATGTTATCACTATCTGCGACAATACCGTTGCAACGCCTATAATATTCAACCCCCTGGATCACGGCGTCGACGTAGTCGTGCACAGTGCTAGCAAATATATAAACGGTCAGGGAACGGCTATCGGCGGTCTTATAGTCGAGAGCAAGGAACTCAACTCCAAACTTATAGGAAACAGCAAATATCCCCAGTTCAACGAACCGGATGAAAGCTACCACGGACTCGTTTACGCCGATCTTCCGTTTCCGATCTTCACTCTTAGAGTGAGACTCTCGCTCATTCGCGACATCGGTGCCGCGCCCGCACCTTTCAACTCGTGGCTGCACATACAGGGTCTCGAGACTCTGGCCATAAGAATAAAGGAACACTCGAAAAATGCCCTGAAAATCGCCGAATTTCTGCAGAAGCATCCGAAAGTTCTGAAAGTAAACTATCCGGGTCTTGCAGAAGATGCGAATCATGAAAAAGCAGAACGCTATTTCCGAGACGGTATGGCTTCAGGACTAGTAAGCTTCGATGTCGGAGATCTCGAGTATGCAAAAAAGATTCTGGACAATACCAAGCTCTTCAGCGTCGTAGTGAACATTGGAGACTCCAAGTCTATCATCACCCATCCTGCGAGTACGACACATCAGCAGCTAAGTGAGGAAGAGCTCGAAAAAACCGGTGTAACACCGGGTCTTGTGAGACTCAGTGTCGGCCTTGAAGCCTATGAAGATCTTATCGACGATCTAAAACAGGCGATGGAGAGCTGATATGACTCTCCTCTCCTCCAAGGGCACATACGGTCTGCTGGCCATGTATGAGCTCTCGAAAGAGTATCATTTCAAAAAACCGGTAAAGATTCGCGATATCGCCGAAAGAGCGGCCATACCGCAAAACTACCTCGAACAGCTGCTCAATACGCTCAAAAAAGACGGCTTTGTAAAGAGCATAAGGGGGGCCTACGGAGGGTATATGCTGGCATCTGACCCTTCAGACATACGTGTAATAGAGCTTCTTAAATCTCTGGAGGGAGATATTCAAATAACCGAAACCGCCACTCAAAACAGTGTTCTTGAACTATTTTTCAAGGATGCCGGAGAGAGGCTGGAGGAGATTTTCGATATTTCGCTGGACGATTTCAGGCTCTATGAGCAGAAGCTCTCGAAACAGCTCTGCTACACGATATAGCGCCAAACAGAAAGGATATTTCATGAACTATGCAGATGATGTAACAGAACTTATAGGAAACACCCCGCTTGTTAAACTTAAAGGAGCTTCCGGACAAAGCGGCGCTCTTGTACTGGGAAAGTGCGAGTTTATGAATCCCACCAGCTCCGTAAAAGACCGAATAGGTGCAAACATGATAAAAAAGGCTGTCGAAAGCGGCCGAATAACCGATGAGACGGTTCTCATAGAACCCACAAGCGGTAACACAGGAATTGCGCTAGCTTCGGTAGCGGCAGCAAAGGGGATCAGGCTTATCCTTACGATGCCTTCATCTATGAGCATGGAGAGAAGAAAATTGCTGGCAGCCCTGGGAGCCGAACTGGTTCTTACAGAACCTGCAAAAGGTATGGCCGGAGCTGTGCAGAAGGCTCGCGAACTTGCTGAAGAGCTGGAGAATGCCGTTATCCTGCAGCAGTTTGAAAACCCGGCAAACCCGCAGATCCATATTGAAACGACAGCGCGGGAAATTTTGAGAGACACCAACGGAAAGGTTGATATTTTTGTCGCCGGAATCGGCACAGGAGGCACGATAACAGGAGTAGGAAAAGTGCTCAAGGAGCACAACCCAGATATTCAGATAATCGCGGTAGAGCCTGAGAATTCTCCGGTTCTCGCGGGCGGAAAACCCGGTCCCCATAAAATACAGGGTATCGGGGCAGGCTTCATTCCAGGAATCCTGGATACAGGGGTCTACGATGAAGTAATCTCGGTTACGGACGAAGCGGCTCTCTCGGCGGCAAGAGATCTGGCCAAAAACGAAGGGCTCCTGGTGGGAGTCTCATCCGGCGCAAACACTTATGCGGCCACACTTGTTGCGAGCAGGGATGAAAACAGCGGCAAGACTGTAGTCACAATGCTTAACGATACCGGAGAGCGATATCTGAGCAGCGGGCTTTTTGAATAGCCCGCCTGAAGGCAAATTTTTTTGACTGTAATCTTGACTAATTCGATAGATATTATATACTAGAGGAAGCATGCCATGCATGAGAAACCATATAGAAGCATAGTAAAAACCATTTCATGGAGAGCGCTCGGCACTCTCGATACGATCATTATATCTTTCATTATTACCGGCAGTCTGGGTATGGCCGCATCGATCGGCAGTATCGAGCTGGTTACAAAGATGGTTCTCTACTATTTTCACGAAAGAACCTGGAACAAAATACCGCTTGGACGGGTAAAAAATGAACCGGAATACCAAATATAGGAGGAAGAATATTATGCAGACTCTGCTTGAACGTACCAAAAGATATGACAAACTTTACAGTGGCAGTACCCCGGAAGATCTTCTAAAATCCTTTCTGAACGAATTTGAGGGAAAAATAGCACTGGCAACCAGTTTCGGCGCCGAAGACCAGGTGCTTACCCATATGGTTATGTCGATAGATCTTCAAACCGAAATATTTACACTCGATACAGGAAGACTTCCCGAGGAGACTTACAGGGTATGGGAGCAGACGGAACGCTTCTACGGGATCAAGATAAGACCCTTTTTCCCGGAGCGAAATGAAGTTGAACAACTTGTATCAGATCAGGGAATAAACGGCTTTTACGAGAGCATAGAAAACAGAAAAAGGTGCTGCAGAGTAAGAAAGATCGATCCGTTGAAACGTGCACTCGAAAATAGAGAGGTATGGATTACGGGATTAAGAAGGGAACAGTCGATTACCAGACAGGATCTGAACATTGTGGAGCATGATGAAACTTTCGGGCTTATAAAGCTCAATCCGCTGCTGGAGTGGAGTACAGAGCAGGTATGGGACTATATCAAAAAGCACAATATCCCCTATAACAGCCTGCACGACAAAGGCTATCCGAGTATCGGATGCGCCCCGTGTACCAGAGCCGTAAACGAAGGCGAAGATATAAGAAGCGGAAGATGGTGGTGGGAGAGCCCTGAACACAAGGA
>CAYZMY010000116.1:0-3652 GCA_964479605.1 uncultured Campylobacterales bacterium
TCTCGTTTAGAACTATCTTTCCCTCTTTTACGAAGAAGTCGCACCTTATGAGCGCCCCTTCGAACAGATCGGAGTAGACCTTTTTGAAACTCTCTATGAGTCCGTTTTCGAGCTCGGGCGGCAGTTGTGCAGCAGCTACCGTTTCTGTGCGGGAGAAGTCCAGGTACTTCTGGTCGAAGTCTAGAAACTCCTTTTTTGCAGGGGCTTCGATGGTTCCTATTTCCCACCCGGAAGATGTTTTGCATCCGGCAACGTTATACTCCTCTATACCCTCTACAAACGGCTCGATGAGCACTTTATCGTCAAACTCGAAAGCTACGTCGAGTGCGAAGTCGAGATCTTTTTGCTCTCTTACGACCGAAACACCGATCGAACTGCCTAGACGAAGAGGCTTGATTATCACGGGAAAATCGAAACCGATCTCTCTTTCCTCATCTATGCCGAGAAGCCTGTACTCTACGGTATCGATACCCACACCATGGGCATAGAGCTTCGTAAGCCATTTGTTAAAACTGATGACTGAGGCCTCTTTCGACGGGCCGATACAGGGGATCTCGTAAAACTCCATCAGTGCAGCTACGGTTCCATCCTCTCCCTGCGCTCCGTGTATGAGGTTTATTACGGCCTCTACACCATCCATTTTTTTACTTTTGAATAGGCCGCCTTTTTCGAATCCTCCGCGAACCGGAGTGATCTTCTCATCTTTTTTGTAAGCCTTGGTGCTGAAGTGGTCCGACTTCATATCTTCCGCTTTTATATGGTAAAAATTTCCCTCGGCATCGAGAAAGATGAATACCGGAGTAGGTTTAATGATGCGTTTTAGCGCAATAGCGCTCACTATGCTGATTTCGTGCTCGTAACTTGCACCGCCGAACAGTATTGCGAATTTCACGTCTCTCCTCTTTATCTGCTTAATTTTTTCAACGCCTCTTTTATAAGGGCCTCGGTCTCCATCGCACTGCATGTGGCGAGGGTTTTGGCTACGGCATCCTTTTTGAAACCGAGACTCTCAAGTGCCATGGCTGCTTCCGTACGGGCAGTACCGCCGTTTTGGGGCTCCAGGCTCTCCAGGCTGAAATCGCCGAGCTCCACCAGTATACGCCCTGCACTTTTGGGGCCGATACCCGGCACACGTTTGAGCATCGCCACATCATGACTCTGGACAATATTGGCGAAAGATTGCGGTGTGAATGTCGAGCAGATGGCCATAGCGGCTTTGGGCCCTACTCCGCTTATCTTTATAAGGGTATCGAACATTCGCTTTTCATTCAGATCCAAAAAGCCGTAAAGAAGCTGTGCATCCTCCCTTACGATATGGGTCGTGTGAAGTTTTATTTCACCCTCTTTGACTGCTGCACTGCAGTGCAGGGAGACAAATATCTCATAAACAAGCCCGCCCGGTGTCAGCAGATGCAGAAGAGTCGGCTCTTTTTTTTCTATTTTTCCTGTAACCGCTATAATCACCCTTTTACCGCCTCTTTTACCGCTATTTCGTAACTTGTTTCCTCATCCGGACCGGTAATTTTTTTCAGATAGACCTCCTGCATCTTAGCCCCGGGTTCGGGAGTATATTCCAGTGTGATCTGCGGATAGAGCAGATGGAACTCGATATCTGTATAATCTTTCCATTCGCCGTAATTTATGATCTTTGAATTTACGATCATCTCCTGGTATGCCAGCAGTTTTCTTTTAACCTCTTTCAGAGTCTGTTTCGCCTGAGCAATCTTGGCGGACAAGTCGGTCAGTTCGTTTTCCATCTTTTGGAACTGTTTTATTTTTGCAACAAAGGCGGGTTGCGGCCTTTGACCTTTCTGTTTCGCCTCCAGAATTCTCTTTTTCAGTGTATTTACGGCTGCTGTGCTCTTTTCTATGACGGAGGCCTTCTGGCTTTTGGACTCTTCGAGCTGTGCCAGCTCTTTTTCGATCTGAACGATCTTCTCTTCAAGCGAAACTATTTCGTTATGGTATGCGTCTATCTGAGTAGCATCTATGACGAGCTTGTTGTTTTCACCAAGCATTTTGTTTATGACAATTTTTGAAACGGCAAATATTTTTGCATTTGAAGCGATGATATCCACATTTACCTCGATAGCCCTGACCTCCCCGCCTATTACTTGTGATATATCTGCCTCTTTCGCTTCAGCTATTCCGCCTTCAAGGCGAGTCACCTTCAGCTCTTCCGATGTTTTTACATACCCTCTTTGCACATTTATCTTTGCAGTTTTTGCAAAGATTTTGCTTGTCTGATGCGTCTGACCCCCTATGACTACCTCTTCAGCCTTTACAATGGCGGAAGCCCCGACGTTGCCCTCCACCTTGACTTCGGTAGCCTCCACTTCGACACCGGTTCCTATCGCATCTTTCATGTGGTCCGATTCGCTTATGTGGAGTTTCACTTCAGTCTCTACACCGGCATCTATGGAGCCGGTCTTTTTGAAGCTGACTTCGTCAATCTCCATAGAGTCTTGTATGTCGTAAGTATTATCTTTGAATACGATGTATCCTCCGCGCTTTGCACGATAGATCACTCTGCTATCATCTTCTTCGACTTCTATCATTTCGCTGACTCTGAATTCAGGTTTGAATTTCTCAAGAGGTTCTTTGACAGATATATGCGTACCCTGGCAGTTTCGGCCTGGTTTTCCCGGCTGCGGCTTTATATACTCTATGACCGTTTCTCCTTTTTCAACCGCCTGGATGAAACCGCGCTTGGAGTAGTCAATCCTGTCGCCATTTTGCATCTCTTCACTCTTGTTTTTGTAGTGAAGAATCAGTTCATCGTTTACAGGATTTTGCGAGGCGAAACATACGCATATATCGAAAGAGATATCCTCCGGAACAATATACTGATCCTGCACGAGGGCTTTTGCCGTGAAGTCGTCTATTGCGGAATCATAATTCACATCCCATAGATTTATAAGAATCCTGGATCGCAGAAGTTTTCCTCTTATCAAGTTCTTTATTTTGGACTTCAGGTTTTCCGTTTTTCTGATAATGGAACCGGCTTTGATAGTACAGACGATCCTGTTTTTCTCCTTGTTTGAACCGATATGCAGTTGCAGGTCGCTTTTCCACGGCTCATCTTTATAGCGGAATATTTCAAGTTCATAACTCTGTTTTACACTAAAATCGGGACTAAGAAGAATTTCGGGCTTATTGAACTTCTCCCACTCTCCCTCTTCGAGTTCTGTCCACTCCTCCTCTTTCGGATTCATTTTGATAAAAGTTTTGAACGAGAGAAGTCTTATATCAAGCGTCTGTGAGCTGATTTTGTATTTAAGTGCCGTATCGTGCAAAATCTGGGCAACATCGTCGGTCGTAACTACAATAGGAGTAAAACTGGCAACGCCTGCAGCCTTTTTTTCAGGCTTGTTCTCCTTGTCACTTCCGAATACTTTGTCAAAAAAACCCATGCGTTTGTCCTGCTAAGTAATGATCCGGCTGCTGCAGCCGGCAAAAAAATATCTCTATTTTAATCTAATTATCGTTAAAATATCATCAATCGATGACAGGTCAACATCAAAAGGCTGTTTTTCAATGCGTTTTCGCTCCATTTTTACCAACAGTGCGGGCATTCTCGTCTCGCGTATTTTCGGCTTTGTCCGCGACCTGCTTACCGCATCGGTTCTCGGGGCGAATATATATTCGGATA
>CAYZMY010000117.1:0-3602 GCA_964479605.1 uncultured Campylobacterales bacterium
GAACATCTTAAGTAATATACGTTAACAGTTCAGCGTGCCGGGCATTTATGGTTTCGCGCCGATACGGAGTAGAGGGTGCTTTTTTCAGCTCTTTTTGAGCAGAAGCCCGGCGGTAACGATCATACCTATTCCAAGCCATACCCAAAAGTCCGGAAACGGGTCGCCGAGCATGATACCGAAGCCTACGGCAAACGGAATATTGGCGTAGCTGATCGCACCCACTATACCTGCGCGGCCGAGGGAGTAGGCTTTTGTAAGAAGCCACTGCGAGAGGGTCGAAATCAGGGCCATGAGCATGATCAGCATCCATGTTTGCGTAGAAGAGGGGAGGTGGAAAGCAGGAAACAGAAATGCGAGGGCTTCCGGCGGATTTACAAAAGGTGCGGCCGCAAAAAGCATAAGCGGCAGAACCGTTCCGAGCCCTACGAAAGAGAGAACAATTACACGCGCATCGTATATCTCTCTTATGCGTTTGATGGTCGCGTAAGCACAGGCTGCGAAGAAACCTCCCAAAAGTCCCAGAAAATGCTCATATCCCATACCTATTCCTGTAGGTTTTGCGATGAATACAACACCGCAAAAACCTATCAGCAGAGCTGCGACTGAGTATATATTCAGACGCTCTTTCATCAGAAAAAAGGCCAGTATAGCGACAAAAAGAGGTGAGGTTTTGTTCAGGGTGATAGCTTCACCGAGCGGGATCGTGGTTATAGTGTAGAAAAAGAGTATCATGGCGCTGAAACCGAAGAGTCCGCGAAGCAGAAGAAGATGCAGTTTTCCGCCCGGCAGCGATACAGGAGTGTGGCGAAGCGTGGCCAGAATGATAAGTACGCCTATCATATTGCGAAAAAAAACTATCTCCATAGCGCTCAGATCTTCGCCCAGAACCTTCGCTACAGCTCCGTTGAGTGCAGATATCAGGGCACTTGCAAGCATAAAGAGTATGCCCGGATCTATACTGTTTACTCTTCTGAGTGTCTGTCGCATGAATATCACTTTAAATCTGTAGATGTGGGGTTGATCGGAGCGGAATTATAGCAGAAATGGTAAATAACCCGGCCTCGAATAAGCAACCGAATCCGCAGAGTGTTATGGGAGCTCTATTTGTATCACCGCACCGACTAACTACCTCAAACTTTGAGAGCACGAGACGAGGTAAGATGTGCGTGAAAAAATCTGAAGGACTACCCGTAGGTAATTCGAAGGTTTTTTAATAGCAGCCGGTCATGCCTTTCTGCGAACCTATGAAGAGGTCCAGATCCTCAAGACAGAGGGCTTTTGAAAAAAAGTATCCCTGGTATAGATCGCAGCCCAGTTCATTGAGCCTTTTGAACTGTTCCTCTTCCTCTACGCCTTCTGCCAGAATGGAGAATCCCAGTGTTTTGCCCAATGTGATTATCGCATTTACCATCGCTTCCGATTCGTTATCTACAAGTAGTGTTTCGACAAAACTCTTATCTATTTTCAGTTCGTCGATCGGAAGTTTTTTAAGCATTCCCAAAGATGAGTATCCTGTTCCGAAGTCATCGAGTGAAATGTTCAATCTGTTCTCTTTGAGTTTTTTCAGCGTTGTGAGAATAAATTCCAGCTCCTCTATAAAGAGTGATTCTGTGATCTCCACGACGATATGTGACGGGTCCATAGAGCTGGCATTTATTGTCTCTATAAAGGTATCTACGAATCCTTTCTCATTGAACTGTCTGATGGAGACATTGATTGCGAGACAAAAACTTGTATCTCTTTTTTTCTGAAGCCGGCTGATCTCTTCGATTGCATGTTTGGTTATGTATCGTCCTATTTTCGGCATAAGGCCGCTCTCTTCCGCAATCTTTATGAACTCTTCCGGGTGTATCTGCCCCAGTCTTTTATTCTCCCATCTTGCCAGAGCTTCAACGCCGTGAAGTGTACCGTCTTTGCGAATCTGCGGCTGGTAGACGATCGTCAGCTCCTCCTTTTCAATCGCATTTCTAAGCTCATGTTCCATTATGGAATATCTGTTTCTTAGAGCCTTGAGTTCGCTGGTAAAAAAGGCGAAGCTGTTTTTGGAGCGTTTGGCATGATACATCGCGATGTCCGCAGCACTCAGAAGCTCGAAAAGTTTGGTGCCGTCAAGCGGGTAGCGGCTTATACCGATGCTGACACCGACTGTAAATTCCATTCCTTCCACTTCATACGGCTGAGAAATAGCTTCGATCAGCAGGCGTGCATTTTCACTCAGTTTGTCTATGTCGTATTCATGGCAGAGCATGATGAATTCATCGCCTCCGTGCCGTATTACCATAGTACCCTTCGGCATGGAGGCTTTGAGCCGTTTGGCCACTTCTACGAGTATAAGATCTCCGTAGTGGTGTCCTATGCTGTCGTTAATATTTTTGAAGTTGTCGAGATCTATGAAACCGACGCTGAACGGCGGCGCTCCGTCGTATATCCATGAGTCTATCTTTTTTTGCAGATACATGCGGTTGGGCAGTTTTGTAAGGTTGTCATGCATCGCCTGATAGAGGAGCTCTTTGGACTTTCTCTTCTCAATAGAATTAATTGTATAAAATAGATAATAGACTACAATGAAGATAAAGATAAATGAAACTATATTTATAACCCAGTAGTTTGAAACCTTGTTGAAGATCTTTTCAGTAGGCATATGATAGTGAATCCAGAGCTTGTAGTTTGGAAGATACTGCCAACTGATAATATAGGATTTTCCGTCAGGTGAATCGAACAGTACTACAGACACCTTGCCGCTTTTTTTGAGCTCTTCGAATGTGGTCCCGGCCTCTGTTTCCAGCGCCTTTCCTCCTTCGGCATAGTAACGCTGCTGCTTCGTTACAGGTTTGCTGTAGAGTTCGGGATATTTCACCGGAGGTTTGTCGCTGTGGTAAATACGGTACCATGAGTCATCGAGAAAGATTTCCAGCTCTGTACCGGAATCTGTATAGGCTTTCCAGATCGAGCGTGCGCTGCTGAGGTGAAGGCCCATTGAAAGGACGGCGACGACATGTCCGTTATCATCTCTTACCGCTTTGTGCAGGGGAAGTATCCACTCTTTGAGAGCTTTGTCGTAAAATGCCCTACCTATTACCATGCTATTTTCATGTAAAGCTTCCTCGAATGCACTGCAGCTCTCCTTGGAATGCTTTAGATTGTATATCTCCTCCGGCCTGCAGGTTTCGCTGAGTAAAATTGTATTTCCTTCCGGATCGCTTATGGAGATGCCTGCAAGTGCCGGGTTCATCTGAATGAGATTTTTAAAAAGCCTTTTTACGTGATCTTTCTCTTTGATCTCTCCATTTTCAAAAAGGTGTCTGTCCAGAATGTTGAGCAAAATCTCCTGCTGAATGAAGTAGTGGTTTGTCGCTTCACTCGTGGATTTGCTTAGATACGCCAGTTCCGCGCGCAGATCATTTTCCACATTTTTATACTGCATATACGATATGAGAAGCAGCAGTACAAGACCCATCCCAAATAGAATATAAAATAGTGTCCAGAGATTCTTTTTAAGCAGATGCTTCATCCAACCCTTTCGAAAAAGCTGCGGTAATAATCGGTACGGTAACAAAATATTATCGACATTTTTATAATATGTATGAGTTTTTACAAATTGA
>CAYZMY010000118.1:0-3594 GCA_964479605.1 uncultured Campylobacterales bacterium
CCGGGCTTGAGGTTTTTTTACTCCTCTTTACTCTTCTTATATAAAAGCATATACATAATTATTACCATTGACGACAGATATTTAGATAAATTGATTCAATAATCGTTCCGATTACGATAAAATACGCACAATATTTTCCATTTAAGGATATGTAGTGTCAAAGAAGATTGCTTCCGCCAGAATAGATACCGAAAGTTCTCAGCTTCTTAAAGAACTGAACAATTCTCTGCCTTTCGATAAAGCTTTATACAGAGAGGATATAGAAGGTTCAAAAGCGCATGCATATATGCTCAAAGAGCAGGGAATTATATCTGCAGACGATTATGAAAAGATCAGCGAGGGCCTTGAGAAGGTACTCGACGAGATTGAATCGGGCAGATTTTCACTTGAAGGTGACGATGAAGATATTCACATGGCGGTGGAACGGAGATTGACGGAGATTATCGGTGATGCAGGAAAGAGGCTGCATACTGCAAGGAGCCGCAACGATCAGGTTGCACTTGATTTCAGACTCTTTGTATTAAGGCATGGCGAAGAGATTGCAAATCTGATTCTGGATCTGATCGATTCATTTATAGATGTAGCTGAAAAGAACAGCAATGTACTTCTCCCCGGAATGACCCATCTTCAGCATGCTCAGCCTATAAACTTCGGCTACCATATGATGGCATATGCATCTATGTTTAGACGCGATTATGAGCGTTTTATCGACTCTAAAGAGCGTAACAACTTCTCACCTCTGGGTTGTGCGGCGCTTGCGGGAACACCGCATCCGATCGACCGCAGGCTGACTGCACAGATGCTTGGTTTCAAAGCTCCTACCCTCAACTGTCTGGACACTGTCAGCGACAGAGATTTTGCATTGGAAATTCTTTTCAACATCGCCACATTGATGATGCATATCAGCCGTTTAAGCGAAGAGCTGATCTTATGGAGTACAAGTGAGTTCGGATTCATACGTTTGAGCGACAAACATGCGACAGGAAGCTCGATCATGCCTCAGAAAAAGAACCCGGATATTCCGGAACTTCTTCGTGGAAAGACAGGCAGGGCGTATGGCAACCTCATATCGCTTCTAACAGTAATGAAAGGGCTGCCTCTGGCATATAATAAAGACACGCAGGAGGACAAGGAGGGTGTTTTTGACAGTGTAAAAACGGCAGAACTCTCTTTACGGGTACTCAAAGAGATGATCGACGAGATGGATGTAAACAGAGAGGCTATGGAGCGTGCATGCAACAGAGGTCACCTCAGTGCAACAGATCTTGCCGATTATCTTGTAAAGAGTGCCGGCCTCCCTTTCAGGGATGCGTATCATATTGTAGGAAATGTAGTCAACTATGCCGAAAAGCTGGGCAAAGATATATCGGAACTTACGCCGCAGGAGCTCAAAAGTGTTGATGAACGGATAGATGAGGGTGCCTGCATGGTTTTGGATAATCGCAAATCTATGGATGCCAGAGATTCCGAAGGCGGTACAGGCACAAAGAGGACACTAGAACAGATCGATACGCTAAGACGATGGCTATATGAGCAAAAATCCGGCAAAAAGCGGGCTTAGAGACCGCTTTTGCCTGACTTAGAGACTTTTGTGTGTATCGTCTTTCGCCAAATGTGTCCATTTCAGTCTTGCACCGCCCAGCAGATGGAAATGAAGATGTGGAACTTCCTGGCCGCCGTCTTCTCCGTTGTTCACTATAAGCCTGTATCCTGTCTGGTCCAGACAGAGTTCCTTTGCGACTCTCTGTATAAAAGGTGTCATCTTCGCCATCAGTTCGCCTGAAACCGACTGGAAATTTTCTACATGTACTTTTGGTATTATAAGTATATGTACCGGTGCTATAGGATTTATATCGTGAAAAGCGATAAACTCGTCGTTTTCAAGAACTTTGTTGGACGGAATTTCACCGGCTACTATTTTACAGAATATACACATATGAGCTCTCCTTCAATTTCAGTCGATGGAAAACGATTATACCAAAATCGGGCCGTCAGCGTATTGTAATGAACTTTGTAATACAATCGCTCAAAATTAATTGTTATTACCGCACCAACCAAATACCTCAAACTTTGAGAGCACGAGACGAGGTGAGATGTGCGTGAAAAAATCTGAAGGACTACCCGTAGGTAATTCGAAGATTTTTTTGCGTGCAGATTGCCTCGTATCGTGCTCCCCGAAGGGTGCTGCACTTTTGCCCACATGCTGCGTTGGATTTTTTTGAATTCGCTTTGGCGAGTCCTGCAAAAATCCGCCTTGCCTGTGAGCAAAATTGCAGCATCAAAGATTGAGGTATTTGGCTGGTGCGGTAATAATAGAGCTTTTTCTATATTTGAAAGAGCCAATCTGCCCTGCAAGGGGCCGGATTTGTGCCATAACGGCTAGTTTTACCTGCAGGGTTTTTGCTCCTGCAAGCGTAAATAGAGAAATCCAGTACCTTTTTTCAAGGAAATAGTTTGCACAATTGGATAGATAAAATTAAAAAGGCTCTCTCTCTTGACGAACTGGAAAGCGTAAGGGTCTCGATATTTGGAAAAAAAGGTGAACTTGCCAAAGCCTTTGCACAGATGAAAGATGCGAGTGCCGAAGAGAAGCCAAGGATCGCCAAGGAGCTCAACATTCTGAAGCAGACGCTTACAAAAGCGTATGAACAGAAGAGAGCCGAACTCGAAGAGTTGCAGATGCAGAAGCGTCTGGAGAAAGAGTCGATCGATGTGTCACTCTATTCCCCCAGAGCGAGGGACGGTGCACTGCATCCGGTTATGCATACTATGGACAGGATCATAGAGTATTTTACAGATCTCAACTTTGCCGTGGAGACAGGGCCTATGGTTGAAGATGAGTTTCACAATTTCGAGGCCCTCAATCTTCCGGACTACCATCCGGCCAGAGATATGCAGGATACATTCTATTTTAAGGATGGTAAGCTTCTGCGCACACATACGTCGCCTGTACAGATCAGAACGATGATGAAACAGAAGCCCCCTATAAGGATGATCAGCCCGGGTGCGGTATTCAGACGCGATTTCGACCTTACGCATACGCCGCAGTTCCACCAGGTCGAGGGGTTGATGGTGGATGAAAAGGGAAAAGTCTCTTTCGCCAATCTTAAATGGATTCTCGAAGATTTTCTGCATACGATGTTCGGCGATGTAGATGTCCGTTTCAGGCCCAGTTTCTTCCCTTTTACGGAGCCTTCCGCGGAGGTCGATATAAGCTGTATCTTCTGCGAAGGTGAAGGGTGCCGTGTCTGTTCTCATACGGGGTGGCTCGAGGTGCTTGGATGCGGTATGGTAGACCCGAATGTCTTCAAAGCGGTAGGCTATGAAGATGTCAGCGGCTACGCCTTCGGTCTGGGGGTGGAGCGTTTTGCGATGCTGATTCACAGAATACCGGACCTAAGATCCCTTTTTGAGGGAGACCTTCGTTTGCTGGAGCAGTTTAGATGATAGTTACAAGAAGATGGCTCGAAGAGTGGGTAGACCTCGAGGGGATAGCGACTGACGACATATGTAAAAAACTCAACAGTATCGGGCTCGAAGTGGACTCCTCCAAAAGTATCGAGATCCCCTCCAAGATTGTTGTAGGACATGTAC
>CAYZMY010000119.1:0-3547 GCA_964479605.1 uncultured Campylobacterales bacterium
GAAAGCCTCTCTTCGATCGTCTGTGCCTGCAGAGAACCTGCTGTCGCCAAAAGCAGCAATGAAGCCGCGGTCAAAAACTTTTTACCCATAAATGACTCCTTTTGTTTATTTAGAACAAAAAAGTGTAGCATTTAATAAAATGCATGTCAACAAAAAGCAGTAATTAACAATAAAAATCATTCAAAAAGCTCATTTAAATAAATTTTCATTATCTATCTTTGAGAATAGAGTTTTAAAATAGTAATAATTCATGTTTGGCAGGCGGAGGGGGCAGTGAGCAGAATATGGAATGGCTTACGGCGGTAATATTAATAAAGCGGTTATGAAAGTTTGAGGCAGTTATCCGGTGCGCTTATAGCTATTTCTCCGTTTTTTTAGTGAACGTATATTCGAAGTAACTTCCTTTTTCCGGTTCGGAGAGTATTTTTACTTCTATATTCTCTTCATTGACAATTTTACCGACTATGTTGAGCCCGATGCCGAAACCCCCTTTGGTATGGTCTTCTCTGTAATAGCGCGAGAAGATTCTCTGGGTATCTTTTATGCCTATTCCGTAGTCTTTGAATCCCAGAACTATCTTATTGCCGTCGCGTTTGAGCGAGAGGATCACCTCTCCGCCTTCATAAGAGTATTTTATTGCGTTGGAGAGGTTGTTGTCTACCACCTTTTGCAGTTTGGTTGGAACGAAGTCTATGTAGATATCCTCTTCTATCTCCAGATGAAGGGTAATATCTTTTAACTCCGCTATATCTTTGAAATAGTCGGCAGACTTTTTTAGGAATTTGCTGAAGTTTATACGTTTTTTATCGGTCTTGTTGATCGTGTGCTCTTTTATCAGGTAGTTCATGTCGTCATACAAGGAAGAGAGAATCTTGGCGGCAGATTTTATGCGCGAAAGATGTCGGTTTTTTCCGAACTTCTCGGTAAACATATCTATATTTATGTTGATTATGGAGAGTGGAGTATTTATCTCATGCATGGAGTCTTTTATGAAGTCGTCGAGAGCCCTGTTTATCTCTTTGAAGGGTCTGGAAAAGTTTTTAAGTATGAGAAAAGAGAAGAGAAATGTTACAGCCAGAATAGAGAGAAATATTATGAGAATGTTGAAGAGTATCGTGTAGATATTGAACTCTGTACCGGTTACCAGGTATTTTGCCCCAAAATAGTTTTCATCCGGAAACTCTGTTACATAGTACCTGTAGTTTCCCCACTTGTGGTAGCCCTGTTTCAGGTTGAGTGCGGAAATGGGCTCTTTTATAAGTGTAAAAATTGCGTTTCCGTTTTTGTCGTAGAGGCCGGCCTGGTAAGATTTGAATCTTGGAAATGTAAAAGTGCTCTGGAACCTGCTATCGAATTTTTCCATCTCATTTATTATCTGGATACTCTTTTTTTTAAGGGCCATCTCCGTTTTGACCTCTTCCAGATTATAGGTGTAGTTGTCGTAGATTGCGAAAGGGACCAGCAGTATAGCCATCACTATAATAGTGTAGAGTATGGAGTATTTAAGTGAAAACCTGGATTCGTTTATGTCAAGTTTCAAGTTTGTACCCCACGCCTCGGATATTGGTGATCAGATCTTTGTTCAGTTTTTTTCTGAGATTGTTTATCTGTACCCTAACGTTGGCTGGGTCTACATAATCTTCCCAGACATATTCAGTAAGCATCTCCGGAGTAACCACCTGATTTTTGTATTTTATAAACAGATCAAGGATCATTTTTTCTGTTTTTGAAAGGCTTACTTCCTCTTCGTCTTTGGTAAGCGTAAAAGAGTTGGTATGGTATTCATATCCTCCAGGAAGTGTTATGGTCTCTTCGTTCGAGCGTAAAGAGGCGAGTTTCAGGGCTGTTGCCACCCGCAGTTTCAACTCTTTCATATCAAAAGGTTTTTTTATATAGTCGCAGCATCCAAGATCGTAGCCGCGTTCCATGCTGTCTATTTCAGTGAGAGAGGTTATGAAAATCGTCGGTGTCTCAACACCGTTTTTGCGCAGCTGTTCCAGAAGTTCAAAACCATTAATACCGGGAACGTTTACATCTACAAGCAGAAGATCGTACGAGCCTTCGAATGTAGCATCGAGAACCGATTTTCCGTTGGAGAAATCTTCCACGATATAGCCATTGTCTTCAAGCAGCTCTTTTATCGATTTTCTAAGCATATACTCATCTTCCAGAAGTAGAATCTTCATTATTTAATAGCTCCTTGCTTCCTGTTTTTGTGAAAGTTGTGTACAATCAGGTCGATAAGCTCCTCTTTGGAGAGAGCTCTAAGCCTCTCTTTGGCAGCTGCATCGAACAGTATTCTGTCTTTCTCTTCAATGGTTGAGCTCGAGTGTAGAATCTGTTCGGGACTCATCTCTCTAAAGATATTTTCGTTTTTTGAATTGACGTAATGGTATATGTCATCTTTGGTGCTCTCCATAGTGAAAATACTTTTTATAAGAGACTGCTGGCGGCCGGCGAAATTTTCGAAATTCTCTTTTGTAACAATGGCTATGAAGAAACCGAGATTTTTGCCATAGTCGTTTTTAATCGGATATGCCGCAAAAAAGAGGCCCTCTTTTTTCAGGTAATCGGTATGGATAAGCTCTTCAAGGTCCTCTCTGTCAAGTGACTGAAGCATAACGGCCAGATGGCGGCTGTAGTTGCTTGCGGCAATTGTGTAACTTTCCACTTTGGGATTTTCCGCAATCATATTGCCCTGATGCAAAAGATCGGTTTTGAGTATGGGAATGGTTTCTATCCGATAATCCCTGAGCTTCGATACCACTCGATCAAAAAGTGTAGTTACTTCCAGAATGCCAATAATGTGTCCGTTATATACAATAGGTGCGGAAGCTTTTATGCCTGCCGGTACAGTCGATTCTATTGTCGCTTTGGGACTTCTGGTCTTGATGATATCCAGCAGATCCAGGCGGCCGGAGAGTGGAGAGAGTGGGGAAGAGTTTGCATCCCAGCTTCTAGCGAAGATGCTAAGACCCCTGCCGAAGATCTGGGTGTATATATACTTGCGATTTAGATGTTTTATGAAAGAGTCAGTAGTATCGTGCAGAATTTTATACCCTTTTTCGGTATTGTTCTCCAAGATGGCATCGGCAATAGCCCTGTTTTTGCTCATTGCAAGAGCAAGGGATAGTGACTGTATCTTTTCTGAATTAAGTGTGTGAAGAAGAAATTTATTAATATTGTCATATGCAATATTCTTTTTATTTACCTCTCTTTTTTCACCGAGGTTCAGCATAAGGACAACGATTGCAGTGGAAACTGCGATGATGATTGCAAAAAAGATTTTTTTCATATAAAAATTTGTTCAGCTTTACTGATGGATTGGTTAAAACGGTTTTATTATACAATGAATTATATAAATCATACCTCTAAAGACGATCCTGCTACCAAGTATAAAACGGCTTTTTTCAATTTTTGTTTAGGAGAGTTTCAAGTATGGAGCCGCCTGCCCGCTATATCGGCAGGGCAGGGGCAGAAGTTACGGCTATTTTTTATGACAGCGTTTACAAACTTTAAACGGTGTTGAGCCGGTAGTGCGAAGGAG
>CAYZMY010000120.1:0-3542 GCA_964479605.1 uncultured Campylobacterales bacterium
GCATGACTGAAGTGAAGTTTCGGTCCAATTTTACCGAAAAGCGTTTTTGACGAAGCTTTTTTCTCAGCGATCTGGAGATTTTGAAGTCATCGGGGTAGAGAAGAAGTCTGGGATCTGGTGACCACCAGAGTATGGGATCCCCCTCATTGTACCAGGGGAAGATCCCTTTGCGGTAGGCCATAAGGATGCGGTCCGGGTTAAGATCACCCCCGTAGGCCAGAAGCCCCTCTCGCATCGCATAGCGTGGATTTGGGAAGATATAGTCGAATCCGAGCCTGGGAATTGCAGGCCCGTTAGACACGCTCGGCAACCTTGAAGCTGAGAGCTTTGCCTTTTACGCCGAAATGAACCTCTCCGCCGTCTTTGAGAGAGCCGAATAGTATCTCTTCAGTGAGCGGAGCTTTGATTTTCTCGGCGATCACGCGGCTAAGAGGCCTTGCACCCATAGCCTCGTCGTAGCCCTCTTTGGCGAGGTAGCCTCTTGCGGCATCGGAGAGTTTTATTACAATTTTTCTCTCAGCCATCTGTGCATTGAGCTCGTCGATGAACTTGTCGACGATTTTCTTGACATCCTCGAAGCCGAGATGCTCGAAACGCACGACCGCATCGAGCCTGTTTCTGAATTCCGGAGAGAAGGCAGACTTGATGGCGGTGTCGTGCTTCGCTTCGCTTCTGGCACCGAATCCCATTACGTTCGCCTCACCAGCACCTACATTCGACGTCATGATTATGATGACGTTTTTGAAATCGGCTCTGTTGCCCGTATTGTCGGTAAGCATGGCATTGTCCATCACCTGCAGCAGAACCTGTATGAGATCCGGGTGGGCTTTCTCTATCTCATCGAGCAGAAGTACCGTATGCGGATGTTTTCTTATGGCTTCGGTAAGCTGACCCCCCTGCTCATAACCGACATATCCCGGAGGTGCACCGATGAGGCGGCTGACCGCATGTTTCTCCATATATTCACTCATATCGAAGCGTTCGAAGTGTACTCCGAGCGCTTCGGAAAGCTCCAGTGCCAGCGCGGTCTTTCCGACCCCGGTAGGACCTGCAAAGAGGAAAGATCCGACCGGCTTGTTCGGTGCGCCGAGGCCGGCACGTGCACGTTTGATGGCGGCCGCAACCCCTTCTACAGCTCTGTCCTGCCCGATTATACGGCTCTTCAGAACACTCTCCAGATTTTGAAGGGTGGCTAGATCGTCGCTGTTGATGCGTGCCGGTGGCAGGTTCAGCATACGGCTTACCGCATCTTCAATATCCCGTTCGTTTACGCGGCGACGCTTTCTCGCTTTGAGCCTGAAAGATGCTCCCACCTCATCTATGATATCGATCGCCTTGTCCGGAAGGAAGCGCTCATGCATATATTTGACAGAGAGGTCAATTGCCGTTTTCAGAGCCTTTTCGCTGAAGTGGACATCGTGGTGCGATTCATACTTGTATTTGAGTCCCTTGAGAATCTTCAGCGTATCGTCGAAACTGGGCTCCACTACGTCTACTTTCGCGAAGCGACGGCTGAGTGCGCGATCCTTCTCGAAAAAGTTGCGGTACTCTTCGAATGTAGTCGCCCCGATACACTTGAGGTCTCCGCTTGCCAAGGCCGGTTTTAGCAGGTTCGATGCATCCATGCTTCCACCGTTGGTGGCGCCGGCACCCACAAGATTGTGGATCTCGTCGATGAAAAGAACGGCATTTTTACGCTCCTGTAACTCCTGAAGCACTCCTTTTAAACGCTTTTCGAAATCTCCCCGGTATTTCGTTCCAGCTATCAGAGTTCCTATATCGAGGGCATATACTTCCGTATCTTCAAGCATCTTTGGAACGTTTCCGTCTGCGATCTCAAGTGCCAGACCTTCTGCAATCGCCGTCTTTCCTACACCCGGCTCACCTACGAGGACCGGGTTGTTCTTCTTTCGGCGGCATAGAATCTGCATAACGCGCTCTATCTCGTTTTCACGACCTATTACCGGGTCTATCTTACCCTCGCGGGCGCGCTTTACAAGGTTTACGGTAAACTGGCCCAGATACTCGCTCTCCTCTTCCTCCTTCTCGGTGTTTTCGCTCTGTTCGTTTGCATCGGCAATCACTTCAAGGATGCTCAAACGGTTTATTCCGTACGAGTTCATCAGCGCAACGGCAAAAGAGTGCTCTTCGTTGAAGATCGACGCAAGCAGGTCGCCTATGCTGGCCTCTTTTTTATCGGCACTCTGAGCATGACGAATCATATGCTCTATCACTCTGGAAAGAGCCACCGTCTCAAACGGTTCGCGCGAAGCCCCTTCGGGCAGCGGACGCAAAGAGGTAACAAGATGCTGGTTTATCCTGTTTTTCAGTTTCTCCACATCGGCTCCGGCCGCTTCGAGAATCTGTGCACCCTGCGGGCTGAGCAGCACCGCAAGAAAAATATGTTCAACCGTCAGGTACTCATGCCTGTGCATTTTGGCATATTTGACAGCCTCTTTGAAAATATCGTTTAAATCTTTACTAATCATTCTTTCTCCATCGTAACGCGCAAAGGAAACTCGTTGGCCCTGGCCCTTTTGGTGGCCTGGTGCACTTTGGTTTCGGCGATTTCGTACGTGTAGCGTCCGCAGACACCCTTGCCCTTCTCGTGAATCGCAAGCATAATCTCGATCGCTTCCTCGTAACTCTTATGGAATATATCGGCCAAAATCTCTACAACGAAATCCATCGTCGTATAATCGTCGTTCCACATTATAACTTTGTAGAGTTTCGGTTCGTCGAGATCAACCTGACTTTCACTTTCGATCCACTCTTTTTGAGCCAACGCTTTTTCCTTTTGCGAAAATTTACGGTGCCCGTTGGCGGGCACGCGTTTTAGTTTATTTTAAGTATATCATAATTCTGAGATTTTTCAAGTGTGCGGCCGTTGAAGGCCGACAGCATCGGTGTTTCAATGAAGTAGAGAGAGTGTGGTGCAATCAGCCGAGACTCTTTTTCCATGCTCCCGTCATATCTTCCGCAAGTGCCATAGGAGTCTCCAGACCTACAGAAAGTCGAATCAGTCCCTGAGTAACACCCATCTGCCGCCTCTCCTCTTCGGTAAAATCGCGATATATCGTACTGGCCATGTGAAGGGCCAGTGTACGGTTATCACCTATATTGGCGGTCTGTATCAGCATCTTCGACTCGTTCAAAAAAGCAAATGCCCTCTCCTTCGTACCGCATTCGATCGTCATAACCGGTCCGCATCCGTCTGCAAAAAGCGCTTCATAACGTAGGTGGTGTTCATGCTCCGCAAGACTCGGATGCCTTACTTTCACCCCTTCGTCATGCAGAAGTTGCGCAAGCTTTTTTACCGAAGTGTTGACCCTTTCGGTTCTAAGAGCCAGTGTCTCCAGTCCCACCATCGTCAAAAACGACGCGAACGCATTGGCACTCATACCGAAATCGCGCATTGCCCTCTTTTTCAAAACCATCATCAAAGCGGCTTTGCCCTTTTTAAGAATGGGGTGGATTGAAGAAAACTTCTGATTCATAAGTTTCTCATCCTCCGGTTTCAAAGCGCGAAAAACAGCTGCTCC
>CAYZMY010000121.1:0-3512 GCA_964479605.1 uncultured Campylobacterales bacterium
CGCACTCGAGAAGGTCTTTCATAGTGACCATGGGTTCTCCTTGAGAAAATTTTTTTACTGTGGCATATGCCCAGGTTTGATCCTCTGTGCCCATCAACGCTAATTTTGCGCAACCTGTCAAGGATTGACACATGTGAGGTTTCCCCTCTATTTATGTAGAAAGGGAGTGCAATTTTACTAAATAGGAGCTGAATTTCAGCTTTGTTTAAATGGGGAGTCGTTGGTCGTTGGTCGTTCGGATGTCGTTTTGCTTTTTGCTTAACGACATCCGAAACCTCTAAACGTCACTCTCTGCCTCTTAGCTCTTCGAGTCTCTGTTTGACGGCTTCTACGTGACCTTTGACTCTCACTTTCGGCCAGACTGCGGCTATTTTGCCTTCCGGGTCTATAATAAAGGTAGAGCGTATAACCCCTTCGTACTCTTTGCCGTAGAGTTTTTTCGGCCCCCACGCTCCATACGCTTTTAGAACCTCCTTATCCTCATCACTTAGAAGCGTGATTTTAAGATCTTTTTTCTCTATAAACTTCTGATGTTTCTGCACAGAGTCGGGGCTGACTCCCAGGATAATCGCATCGAGCCCCTCAAAATCGGGCAGAGCCTCGGTAAATTCGCACGCTTCAGTGGTGCAGCCTGGTGTAAGATCTTTTGGGTAGAAGTATAGAACCACCCATTTTCCTTTCAGATCCCTTAGGCATATTTCGATGTTATCCTGATTCGGCAAACAGAACTCCGGTGCTTTTTGACCCACTTCAATCATAATCATATCCTCCTTTTTTGAACTCGTTCTCTTCGTTCACTGCTTCGGTAACCTGACCTTTTGGATGCTCGTCGCATACCAAAAGCTCGTAAAACGGTAAAAAAGCAAAACAGTTTGCTTTTTCTTAACCCGTTTTACCCTGATTCGGCAAACAGAACTCCGGTGCTTTTTGACCCACTTCAATCATAATCTATCCTCCTGAAATATTTTTTTGATAGTATATCATCTATGGAAAAGAGTGAACTGCTACAAAAGATAGAAGAGCTACTGAGTTTTGACGGCAACGAGACGAAGATTGATCCGGCCTATCTCGACTATTTCACGCTCGAAGAGCTCGAAAGCCTTCTAAAAAAACTGCTGAGCAGGCACGAAAATATGGTCGAGGAGAATCGTGAGTGGATGCAGAGATTCGTGTCCAAGAAAAATAAAGAGCTCCAACCCCCATCTTGTTCGGTTCAGGACGAATTGTAACGTTTCGCGCCCCTATATTTTGGCTTTCTAAAATTTAAGCTATCGGTAAACTTAAAACATATAGACTCGATATATACATAAATATCTCATTAAAAAAGAGATCAATAGCCAAAAAGTGAAACATATATGGATGAAAAGATCCTTAAAGCGGCATCATCGGAGAGCAAGGCGGCGATAGAGGAGCTCGAAATAGTGACACCGCCGGTATACTCGGCCATATTTTACGATATAGCGAGAAAGTACGGCCTCGACGAAGAGATGCTCAAAGAGGCTACACTTGAACTGATAGAGGAGAAAGTCGCCAGACTCATCGACCTGAGCTCAAAAAGCAACAGCCACATCGAAAGCCTCAATGGCGCCTCGAAAAAGGCACTGCAGGCGATGAAAGAGAAAGACGAGGCCCTCCTGAAAGAGAGCATATCCGAAACGGAAGTGCTGCGTCGGGAAATCGAAAAACTCAAAGAGAGCGTCTACAGAGACTCGCTGACTCAAACATGGAACAGAGAGTGGCTAAATGCCAACTGCCTCGATGAGAACGGAAATTTCAAAAGAGCCTATACTCTTGCGATTGTAGATCTGAACTACTTCAAAGAGATAAACGACAATCTCGGCCACATCGCGGGAGACAAGGTGCTCAAATATATCAGTTCTCATCTCAAATCGCTCGGCGCACCGGTTGTCCGCTACGGCGGAGACGAATTCCTGATTCTCTTCGACTCCGCAAATGATGCTCTACAAATAGATGAGTGCCGTGAGTCTATCATAAACAAAAAACTCAAATACAACGAGCACACATTCATCATCAGCTTCTCTTACGGAACGTACGACTGCAAAGAGGGTGAGCACTTCAACGAAGCGTTAAAAGAGGCGGATAGGAATATGTATATAGATAAGGAGCGGATCAAAAAGAGGCTTCCGCCGCCGTTTCGTTAGAGCGCTATCTTAAAACAGAGTCCGACAGATCTTCGTCGTCGACCGCTTCGATATTTCTGGCTTTGGCCTCGGCGGCCATGATTCCGGCCTCTCTTTCGCTTATGAGATTTCCGCCTTCGTCATACAGCAGAGCTGTAGATACTCCGCAGCTCGGGCTGCGTGCCTTGCCTACGAACAGATCTATTTCCGGGTTTTCGTCGAAAAATTTTGCTGCATACTCCGCTATCGGGGCGCTTCTATCCTCTTTTGAAAATTTGGTCAGCGCCTTTACGCCCTCATCGGTAACCACAAGGTCCATCGCCTCTCTGGGCGTTCCGAAGCAGCTCTCTTCGGGGCAGAAGAGAACGATCTCGTAGCCGCTCTTTTCAAGCTTTTTGACAACCTTCGGATCGGCTTTCAACTCACCGTTGTAGCGGCAGTTTCTACCTGCAAGACAGGCGCTCAGCGCAACACGTTTGGCCATCTAAAAGATCACCACCGACTGAATTTCGGTGAACTCTTCGAGGGCGAACTGCGGCCCCTCACGCCCTACACCGCTCAGTTTCATTCCTCCGTAGGGCTGGATGTCGAAGCGCACGGTCGGAACATCGTTTACCACTATCCCGCCGCACTCGAACTCATCGAGCGCCCTTCTCGTCAGCTGCAGGTCGTTGGTAAAGATCGAAAACTGCAGGCCGTAAGGGGAGTCGTTCATTCTTTTTACGGCATCATCGAAGCCCTCAACCTTCACAAGGCTCACGATCGGGGCGAAGACCTCTTCGCAGACTATCTCCATATCGTCCGTCACATCCGCCATAACCGTCGGAGCGAAAATGGCGTCGATCTTCTCGCCTCCGGCGACTACACGCGCACCTTCGCTCTTTGCGCTCTCTATCCACCTGAAGGCGCGCTCGTTCGCCTCCTCGTCTATGAGCGGCCCCATGAAAGTATCCTCCTCGTACGGGCTGCCCACCTTCAGCTTTTTCGTCTCTTCGGCGATCGCTTCGGCAAACTCGTCATATATGGAAGAGTCTACATAAATACGCTGCAAAGAGATACAGACCTGCCCCGAATTGACGAACGCCCCGAAGGCGCAGCGCGCCGCGGCGTGGGCTATGTCGGCGCTGCTTTGAACGAATGTGGCCGCATTTCCGCCAAGCTCGAGGCTCACCTTTTTGATACCTGCACTCTTGGTGATTATGTTACCGACCGGAACACTTCCGGTAAAACTTATGACCCTAGGAATCGGGCTGGAGACGAGTGCACCTCCTACTTCGGCGTCGCCGTATACGACACTCAAGGCATTCTCAACAGCGTATTCGCTCTCTATGAAGAGTTTCGCGAAGAGGTAGGCCGTAGCCGGCGCTTCGG
>CAYZMY010000122.1:0-3475 GCA_964479605.1 uncultured Campylobacterales bacterium
AAGAGCTTGTCGAGATCGGCAACTTCGGTCCGGTAGTCTGCTGTGAGGGCTCCCTTTTTTATATCGTAGGTCAGAGCTTTCGAAGATAGGGTCGCGATGGAGGATATGAAGTCAACTTTCGATACCGCTTTGCTCCCTTTGAGACGGGTGTTTATGTCGCCTTTGAATGTGAGATTTGACGGAACAGATATGTTGAAGTCGCTTTTGACCGGCTGCGGATTGACAATTCCGTCTCTGATCGCGGTGACTACCGTTCCGTCAAGATGCTCCATATCCAGGTTTGCGATTTTTGCATCTATATCGACTCTTCCCTTTGCATATAGGGGTTTGTTTAACATATGCAGAAGCCTGTCGATCTGCAGATGTGCGACTTTCGCCGTGAGATTGCCGGGTTCGAACTCTTTGAGATCTATGGAATAGGTCGTTTCACTTCCGGAAACATCGCTATTGCCGGCGATTTTCAGTTCAGACTTGTCGCCTTTTGCGGTCCCGCTTGTTCTGAAAGGGCCGTTGAGTTTCGTACCTATCAGTTTTTCGAGATTGGATAGCTCTTTTATATCTACATTATATGAAGCGTCTATATATTGTGAGAAGAGGTTCATCGAACCCTTCGCTTCTATCGTCGTATCTTCGCCGATTTTAAGCAGAATGTCGAAACGGTCCGGCCGAAGTACGAATCTCTGCAGTTTGGTCGGCAGAGGGACTTTACCCGCTATTTTCGATTCAATCACGGGCTTCACCAATCCGTTACCGGGTGCGGTAAAAAGAGTTCCGTAGACAATAGCCAAAAGCAGGGCCAAAATTGCTATAGCAGCCAACAGATATTTCATCTCTCATATCCTTCTCTCATAATTTTTATTATTGTAGCACAAAAAAGCTACGGGAAAAACTTGAAGCAGGCTCAATATATGAGTCATATTGACTCAATAATATGATATAAATAAACTAAGATTAGTGGAAAATCTCTTGACAATGGAAAAAAAATGGGATAAAATTTCAGCACTTGCAAAAAGTAACTGCTAAATCTCAAGAATGAAAGGAGAGTCAATGAGTTTCCAACCACTAGCCAACAGAGTTTTGGTAGAACGAGTTGATGAGCCGCAACAGACAGCATCGGGAATTATCATCCCCGACAATGCGAAAGAGAAGCCCCAGGAGGCTAAAGTTCTGGCTATAGGACCGGAAGTTGAAGAGGAGGGCCACATTAAAGTAGGCGACAAGATAGTTTTCGGCAAATATAGCGGAACAGAGATCACCATTGACGGAAAAGAGCTGCTGATACTCAGCAGTGATGACATTCTTGGAATATTGAAATAATCAGGAGGAAGTGAAAATGGCAGCAAAAGATATCCATTTTTCAGATGCGGCACGCAACGAACTGTTTGAAGGCGTGAAGAAGCTGGCCGATGCGGTCAAAGTGACGATGGGACCGCGCGGACGCAACGTACTCATCCAAAAGAGTTTCGGAGCACCAAGCATAACAAAAGACGGTGTGAGCGTCGCTCGTGAGATCGAACTCAAAGATACCGTAGAAAACATGGGCGCGCAGCTTGTAAAAGAGGTTGCCAGCAAAACCGCCGACGAAGCGGGTGACGGTACTACAACCGCTACCGTACTTGCATACAGCATCTTCAAAGAGGGTCTGCGCAACATCACTGCGGGTGCCAACCCTATCGAAGTAAAACGCGGTATGGACAAAGCTTCGAATGCGATCATCGAAGAGCTCAAGAAGATCGCAAAAGAGGTAAAAGATAAAAAAGAGATCGCTCAAGTTGCGAGCATCTCCGCAAACTCTGATGAGACCATCGGAAACCTTATAGCCGAGGCGATGGAGAAGGTCGGTAAAGACGGTGTAATTACCGTTGAAGAGGCCAAAGGTATCATCGACGAGCTTGAAGTGGTCGAAGGTATGCAGTTTGACCGCGGATATCTCAGCCCCTATTTCATTACCGATGCCGAGAAGATGGAAGCGGTTCTCGAGAATCCGTATATCCTTCTTTATGACAAGAAGATCACCAACCTCAAAGATATTCTTCCTGTACTCGAGGGCATTCAGCAAAGCGGCCGTCCGCTTCTTATCATTGCTGAAGATGTTGAGGGAGAGGCTCTTGCGACACTGGTCGTCAACAAGCTTCGCGGTATTCTCAATATCGCCGCTGTAAAAGCGCCCGGATTCGGTGACAGAAGAAAAGCGATGCTTCAGGATATCGCAACACTGACCGGCGGTACCGTTATCAGTGAAGAGGTTGGACGTACACTCGAAAGTGCTACTGTCGCCGATCTCGGTCAGGCCGGACGTGTGGTTATCGACAAAGATGACACTACGATCGTTGACGGAAAAGGTGACAAGGCTGCGGTTGAAGCACGCATCAAAGAGATCAAGATTCAGATAGAGAATACAAGCAGCGATTACGATCGCGAAAAACTGCAGGAGCGCCTTGCCAAGCTTAGCGGCGGTGTTGCGGTTATCAAAGTCGGTGCTGCCACCGAAACCGAGATGAAAGAGAAAAAAGACCGCGTAGACGATGCGCTTTCTGCTACAAAAGCGGCAGTCGAAGAGGGTATCGTCATAGGCGGCGGTGCGGCACTTCTGCGTGCATCTTCGAAAATCAGCCTCGATCTTTGCGGAGACGAAGCGATCGGTGCGGATATCATTCTGCGCGCCATCAAGGCTCCGCTGAAGCAGATAGCTGAAAATGCAGGTTTCGATGCCGGTGTGGTCGCGAACAATGTCGAGAATGCCGATAATGAAAACACCGGCTTCAACGCTGCTACAGGCGAGTATGTGGATATGCTCGAAGCGGGAATCATCGACCCTGTAAAAGTTGAGCGAATCGCATTGCAAAATGCGACATCTGTTGCAAGTCTGCTTCTGACTACCGAAGCGACTGTAAGCGAAATCAAAGAGGAAAAAGCCGCGGCCGCTCCGGCAATGCCGGATATGGGCGGAATGGGAGGCATGGGCGGCATGATGTAAGCCCTGCTTTCAATAAATCTTCCCGGGGAGACCGGCCTTTGGCCGGCTCCCCTTTTTTTATGCCTTTTATAAACTTATCCGCTGTAAAATCGTCTTGAAACGATAGGAAAAGGATCATAGATGGCCTTTGTAAGATCGTACGGTGCCGCGGAAGTCGTTACCGGCTCATGTCATATGCTCCGCCTGAAAAACGGTATCAGGATTCTTGTAGATTGCGGAATGTTCCAGGGAAAGCAGGAGGAGTGGAACGGACGCTCTTTCGGCTTCAATCCCAAAAAAATCGATATTCTTCTGATCACTCATGCACATCTAGATCATGTCGGACGTATTCCAAAACTGGTAAAAGAGGGGTTCGACGGTACTATAGTGGCGACGAAACCTACTCTCGAGCTGGCGCATGTGGTTTTGATGGACAGTGCCAGACTGATGGAGGAGGAGTACAAAACCCGCTTCAGAAAAGCCCAGCGCAGGGGTGAAGAGAGGCTGGTGCCCAAACCG
>CAYZMY010000123.1:0-3465 GCA_964479605.1 uncultured Campylobacterales bacterium
ATAAAGCGGATAAATTGCCATATAAGGCAGGTTCTCATAAAACGGACAAACCCTGTAGGAACCATTGTGGTAAAGTTTGGTTCATAGGGCTTGATATTCTTTTCGATATGTTCCATATTTTCTCCTTTTTTGCTTATTCAGGTATAAGTGTCCAGCCCGGCTTGAGCTTGGCTTTATAGAGGAACATGTGATGCAGTATGTGCTTGATCCAGTGTCCCGCAAGACCGATTTCACCGAATGTATAATCCAGGTCACGTCCGATTCCCGGATATTTGTCGAAATCCGGTACTACCGGGTAGACAGTCAAAGATGCCGCCATACCGTCAGTAAGACCTTTACCCGCAGATGCGACACATGCAGCTCCCATCTCTGCCATAGATGCGTGATGAGTCGGCTTGTCACTGTTTTTTTCAATCATGTCACGAATGGACATGGCAACGGTTTTACCGATGATTCCGGAAGGCATTCCCGTTCTAGGAGGAGTCGGATTGATAGGAGTGCCGTTGGGGCTTTTCATCGGTTTCGATATACCGTGCGGAGGTGCAAATGCGATTCCGACTGCAAAAATATTGGAATAGTCGGGATTCTGATAGACTCTCGGCCAGTCGCTGGCGCTCCACTCTTCATACGGCTTTCCGCTATAGTCAGCATCTACCTTCAAGAAACCGTTGGGAGCGAAGATCTTGTCTGTCATATCGCTTCCGTCTTTTGCGTATGCTTTAAGACCGACACCCGAAAATGGAGGAATCAGCATAGAAAAGTCGAATTCAAGTTCACCTGTCGAGCCGTCGAGCTGTTCATAGTGAATTTTTCCCTCTTCCACTTTGTTTACATGGGCACCGATAACCCATGGAATACCTCTTTCCGCATACAAAGACTCGGCGAAGAGGCGTGAACTGGCAGCGTAGCCGCCGCGTTTCATGTGCAGACCGCCTATACCGAAATCGCCCAGGAAAGATTCGTTTGAAATCCAGGTTATTTCGGCAAGATCACGTACTCCCGCTTTTCGAAGCTCGTGTTCAACATTGAAAATATATTCAAAAGCCGCCCCCTGGCATGTACACATACCGTGGCCCGTACCGATTACTATTTTTTGACGTTCGCCGCCTTTCATTTTGGCTATGAGCTTTTGAAGCTCTTCGTTGGCATGCGTCGCGTGGTCTGCAGTACATACCGAAACCGTATAACCGTTGTCTGGACCCAGGCCTTCAGTCGCACCGAAGTTCAGTTTCGGTCCGGTCGCATTAATAAGATAGTCGTATGAGACAAGCTCTTTTTCGCCCTCTTTGCCCTGTCCTGTATACTCGATGGTTACATATGGTACATCTTCCGCTTCACCGCCTTCGGGATGAATCGAGACCGCTTTTGCCTGGCGGTAATCAATACCGATTTTTTCATAAACCGGAGCGAGGTCGAATACGACATCATCTTTTGTCATCTGGCCGACTCCGACCCAGATATTTGAAGGAATCCAGTTCCACTTACTGTTTGGCGTAACGACTACAACTTCGTGCTGTTGTCCAAGCCAGTCACGCAAAAAAGTGGCTGCAGTATGTCCTGAGACACCGGCACCCAATACAACGACTCTAGCCATCTCTACTCCTTTTAAATTGGCAATCAGATTGATTATAGTCCTACTTGTTTAAATCTAGTCTTAAATCAAGATTATACAAGCAAATGAACTGATTAAATCAAGAATTTTCGATAAATCATTTAAATTATTGAAAATTATAATATAAATAATTTATCTACACTATTCCGAATATTCAGTCGAATCAATCCCGTTTAAATATCGGCATTTGAAATTAAATTGTTAACAGATATTGCGGAGTAGATCAGCAGATAGAGATCATTATCTTTTGGCCTCTTCAACCAGAACCAGATTATTGAGTTTATATGTTTTAAGAATGTTGAAAAGCCTGATGATGCGTTCATACTGTACATGTTTGTCTATGCGCAGAACCACCGGTCTCTTTTTCTCTTTGACTTTTGCAAGTTCACTCTCCAGTTCAGCCATATTGAGCTTTATTCCGTTTAGTGCAACACTCTTTTCGGAGAGTTCTATAGAGATCTCTTTTTTCTCCAGGACCTTTTCACCTTTTTGTGCGCTTGGAAGGTTCAGAAGCAGTGCCAGCTCATCCTTTTTGAAAACAGATGTTACAAGAAAAAATATAAGAAGCAGAAAGACGACATCGACAAGCGGTGTCATATCCAAAAGCAGTGATTTGCGCCGTTTCATCTTTTCGATCCGTAAAAACGTACCAGCAGCTCCTCTTCGAGCTGCGACTCGATATTGTCCAGATAGGCTATAAGATAGTTGTATCCTATGGTATGGATGATAGCCACGACAAGCCCCCCGACTGTTGTGACGAGGGCCATAGATATCCCTTTTGCAAACACGCTCGGGTCGCCCATCCCCACTTTTCCTATTGCCTCGAATGCCATCAAAACACCGACCACAGTACCCAAAAGACCAAACAGTGTGGCAGTAGTGGCTATTATCTTTATCGTAGGCATCCCTTTTTCCATTTTCCTCAGTCTGCTTTGCAAAAGCTCTTTTACAATCAACAGGACGGTTCTTCTGTCTCCGGACGCTATGGAAGAGAATTCGTCCGCTATCTCATCTGCGTAATCTCTCTTTTTTCTGTTAAATAGAATATACTGAATCCACTTCGTTATCATCAGGGCGATACCGACGGTATTCATGGCTATCAGAATCTCCATGATAACTCCGCCCGCTTTTATATATTCAATAAGTCCCATACTCTTTCCTTTTATTATCTGATGTTACGCAAATTCCGGGCCAAGCCCGCAATTTGGCAGGGCCTGGCCGGCCCTACAACCCCCTAAAGCTTCGAAATCCAAGATTTCGAGATGATTATCTCCTCTTCAGCATATAGTTTATCGGTACTTTCAATGTTACTTCGCCGGTATCGAAAGCATCCGGTAGAGGAGCGAACTTTCCGATCCTCTCCAGAGTCTTTACGGCTGCCCTGTTCAGCCTGCTGTGACGGCAGGCTGAAACGACTTCGATACTCTTTATCGAACCGTCTTTCAGGATGGTGAACTTCAGTTCCACCTTACCGGTCTGATGAAGTTTTTTTGCACTTCTGGGATAGTATTTGTTTCTTTCAATCTTCTCCCTAACCGCTATAAGATAGGCCGCTTTGATCTTCTCTATCTTCTCACTGTCGGTTTTTTGGGCCGAAACTTCCGGCCTGCTTGCCGGCTGCGGCAGAATGCGTTTCGGCGGCTCTTTGGGAAGTGCAGCAGGCACAGCGGAAGGAGGCACAGGTTTTGGAGGCTTGACTACCTCTTTTTTCAAAGGTTTCGGCTTTGGTACAGGCTTCGGTTTGTAGACAGGTTTATGTTTCGGAACAGGCTTCGGCTTATGGATTTGCTTGGGTTTCGGTTTAGGCTTTGGTTTAGGCCTTGGTTCAGGTTCGACCTTCTCCTGACACCTGC
>CAYZMY010000124.1:0-3420 GCA_964479605.1 uncultured Campylobacterales bacterium
TCTTTGAAAAAGGGAAGCACAGGATAGACAAAAGAGAGCTTGCATGGGAGATAGAAGAGATTGAAGAGCAGGATAGGTGATTTTGTTCACATTTGTTGACAATCCGTTTGATTTATATTAATTGCATCCTTTTATACTACGATTGTATACAAAAGAGGGTCGGAGCGCTTCGCTTTCCGGTTTTTTGAAGGTATAATTTTACTTTATGCCTCTCTTTTGGCAATCAAACTGTTTCCAAGGATGTGTAGGATGAGGATAGTCTCTTTTTTCAAGTACGCCATGCTGGCGTCTGTGGTCTTTTTCGTTGCCGGGTGCGGTACGTCCGACTCGGCAGGTTCAAGCGGAGCCTCCGGTGCAACGGTTTACGGCATAGAAATCAATGCCAAGCCGCTTTCATACAGTCAGTACAAGCTGCAGCCGCTCAGCGATGCTGACTTCAATGCCCTTTCAAAAGAGCAAAAGTTTAAAGTTGCCATAAAGCTTTACGGAACTCTCTACTACGGTGCAGGGTTTAAAGATCTGAATGAGAGTGTAAATTCAGGCTCATTCATTTCAAAAACGCGCAGGATGTTCGATAGAAAGAGCACAAATGCCGAAATAGCGGAGCTTGAAGACAAAGTATACAGATATGAAGATTACGGCTACGGAAGCAGCAAGCTTCTTGCCACCATGCTGGCGCGCCTCTACCATGTGCAGCCCGGTTCTGCCTATATCAATAGATGGGCGGCGTATGTTCTTACCCAGACTATCCTCTTCTCACCTGCATATGAGCTTGATACCGTATATGATGTAGATGCCGTAAATGTATATAGTTCACTTGTAATGAATCTGGATCAGGGTCTTAGCATGAAGTGGGTTACCTTTTTACATATGATGAGCGATGAAAACTGGAGAAGATTCAGAAGCCCTGAAGATAACGGCCGCGAAATGATGGAGATATTCCTGCAGGATTTCAATGATGCGCATGTTCCTCTGGCTGCCAAAGCTCTTAAAAATCTTCGCCTCGACCGCAGAAGCAATACACTTGTCATGAGCCTTGGTGTAAATACAGAACCTATAACGAACCTTTTTCCGGGTATGGAAATTGTCGATCCCATGGACTTCTACAGCGGTATAGTAAAGCACCCAGATTTTCTCCCGACTGTCTGCCGCAGACTGGTAGATATATATTTTCCTGAATTCACGGAGAGTAGAAAGCAGGAAGTGACAAATACACTTGTCGCAAGCAACCCGACTTCCTGGACGGGATTGCTTAAGCAGATCGTATATTCAAAAGTCTACCTGTTGGAATCAAAAAAACCCAGATCGTTTGAAGAGTCCTTCTTCCCTGTCGCAAAAGCTATAGGGTGGAATCCTCATGAGCGTTCTTTTTACTACATTGCCAGAAACCTGGACAATATGCATCAGTCGAGTATGCGTTATAAACTGGGCAGAAAAGTGGAAGTTCCTCTTGATTCGCAATCTTTTGCCTGGTTCCATAAAACCATTCGTGAGAATGTCATGACAAACTATGAAAACAATTCCAGCTTCGAGTCATATGATGACGGATGGTCTCTGAAAGGAATTTTTGCAGATATGCCGGATGAACTCTTCAGCGATACCGAACTGGATGATAAAGACGAATGGAAAATAAATGAGCAAAAACGCGCGGAATATATAGTCAACCAGCTTTTTGTACCTGTAATAGGCAGGGAAGCCAATAGTGAAGAGATGAACTTCCTGACTTCCATTATCGATCGGGACAAATATGATGAAAATACATTTAGAAACTTCGGCTGGTATGACCTCTACGGAAACTCCAAACCGGTTGATGACCTGAAGGAGAGAGGATATTTCGCAAGTATGGTTCTGGATTATCTTTCGAGAGTCAGCGATGTTTATGAATTTGAAACTGTTAAATAGGGAGAGAAGATGAATAATATAAATAAAGATGTGCACTTTAACAGAAGACACTTTCTTAAGGGACTCGGAGCACTGGGAGTGACATCTATGCTTCCGTTCTCCCTTAAAGGGGCTGACCTGGATTACGGCAGTATCGATTTCGACAAGAGCGTATACGAAAACAATAATCCCCAGACGATAATCGTTTACCTTTATGGAGGCCCCTCTGAAATGGCAGGCAATCTCACCAATATGGATGAGATCAATGAAAAGAGTCAAAATCCGTATCCGCTGAACAATGTTACACCTACAGCGAACAATCTGTGGAGGCAGGCCGGCGGCGATATCATGGAGAGAATGATAGAAAATGGAGATATGAATCTATTCAGAACATGCTACCGGACTGTCGACAACAGCAAGGCTCACGGAGAGTGTACTTCTCAGGCGCAGCGCGGAAAAGACACTCTGGGCGGAGCGGGGATTATTGCGAATCTGGCCGGTGTTCTGTACAACAAAGGTGTTGTAAC
This sequence comes from uncultured Campylobacterales bacterium, assembly GCA_964479605.1. Classification (GTDB taxonomy): domain Bacteria; phylum Campylobacterota; class Campylobacteria; order Campylobacterales; family Hydrogenimonadaceae; genus Hydrogenimonas. The sequence goes on from CAYZMY010000124.1 coordinate 2,409, forward strand.
CGAACCGTCTGGAACCGATGATATCGGTAAAAGCATCCCTTTCGTGACAATGGAGGGAGAGTCCACTTTTTTTTCCGAAGATGATCTCAACCTGAATGCATTCTTGAAACCTGTGGCCTTCGGTACCGGGTCAAACAATCCATATAAACGCAACGGATGGTTTCAAAGCCGCATATTGAATCGAGAAACAAATGCCACATTCGGAAACTATTATGATGAACTGGCACAAAAGTACAATCCTGACGGAAAGATAAAAGAGGTTTTTCAAAGGCGGGTAACACTTGAAAAATTTGCAGACGAGATTCACGATATAGAACTTCCTGAAGGGGTTACCTATCCATCAAACAATACCTTCGCAGATCGTATGAAACTTGCGATGAATCTGCTTATACATAATGAGCATACGAAAGTTGTCAGTATGGGAAGCCCCGGTCTCGGCGGCTGGGATGACCACTCCGACTCTTTTCATCACTATCCTGACAGAATGACCCGTCTTATGGAAGCTGTTGAATCGGCACTTGCACATATGAAGGCTGTTGGAAAAACAAATATAAATATTGTGGTTTTCGGAGAATTCGGCCGAAATGTCAGTTATAACAATTCGGAGGGATGGGATCACGGAAACAACCAGAACGTCTACTGGTTCGGCGGCAGAGACTATATGAACCATCTCGGCATTGTTGGAGAGACACAGATAATCGGATCTGCCGGCCGCCTCTTTACGCAGCCCAAAAACTTCGGCAATTCCAATGCTTCCTACCATTTTCAGGTATTCAGTATAGCCGCTACAATATACAAAATGTACGGAATTCAAAATCCTGAGATTCTGACTCACGGAAACAGCGCCATCAGAGATCTTCTTTCATAACTGATGTTACGCAAATTACGGGCAAAGCCCGTAATTTGGCAGGGTCTGTGCGGCCCTGCAACCCCCTGAAGCTTCGAAATCTCAGATTTCGAGATGATTTTACGCATTTTGCGTAAAATCAGTTCATAAAATATAAAGTGCGGA
>CAYZMY010000125.1:0-3380 GCA_964479605.1 uncultured Campylobacterales bacterium
GGACCGGGGCTTATAGAGTCTATAGCCTCATCACTGCCGCCCGAAATGGATGCCGCCGTTGTCATAGCACAGCACATGGACAAAATATCTCTCGGTTCATTTGCCAAGAGGCTCGGCAGAATAAGCGCTTTGCCATCCGTACTGGCAGAGGGCAGAGTAAGGCTCGAAAAAGGTACGATCTATATTCTAAGCGACACTGCCGCACTGCATAAAAGCGGCAGAGAGCTATATCTTGAAACCTCAGAATATGAAGGGGGGTTTTACCATCCGACTATAGATACACTTTTCCTCTCTGCCGCAGGTCTCAAAAACCTTTACATCTGCGCTTTTTTGCTTAGCGGCATAGGTTCAGACGGCGCCCACGGCCTTTTGAAACTAAAAGCTGCCGGATATAAGACAATCGTACAGGATGAATCTACATCCCCCGTATACGGAATGCCGAAAGCGGCCGCAGAGCTGGGTGCGGCTGTAAAAATTGCCCCGATAGACGATATCATAGAATACATAAGGAGAGAAGTCTGATGTTATCATGGTTCAAAAGAGAGAAAACCGACCGGCAGGAGCGAAGCGGCGGCTCAGCACTCATACAGCAAAACTTCAACGAGAGTGATGCGAAAGAGCTGCTTAAAGAGATAAAAAATGAGTACGGCCTCGATTACCGCCGCCAGGAATCGGTAACCATGAGAAAAATCGAACGTTTCGCAATAAAGAACGGATTCAACTCATTCAAAGAGCTGCTGGCAATGTTCAGAAGCTCCACAAAAATCAAAACATCTCTCATCAATGCTCTTACCGTGGGTGAGACATATTTCTACCGTGAACTCGACCAGATCAAAGCCATCGCAGAACTTATATGTTCGAACCGCTGCTCTTCCATCCTTTCCGCTCCCTGCTCAAGCGGCGAAGAGGTCTATTCGATACTTCTTTACCTGCACGAAAACGCTTCAATTCCACCCTCTTTGCATATAACCGGTATAGATATTAACACCGACTCGCTCGCTCTCGCAGAGAGGGGCTGCTACTCGCAGCGCTCCGTCTCCCAGCTTCCTGACTCCATAAAAGAGAGCTGTTTCAATAGAAAAGAGAGCGATTACTGCATCGATACGCTCTTTAAAAGATACACCAGCTTTGCATACCAGAATATCTTCGACCGTGAATTTAACCTGTTGGGAAAATTCGACGCTGTATTTTCAAGAAATATGATGATATATTTCACAGACGAGCAGAAAAGAAAAGCCCTTTCTCAGCTGCGAAGCGTCCTTAAGCCGGGAGGAGTGCTCTTTCTCGGCCATGCCGATGTCTCATTTACACCCGGAGGTTTTGAAAAAGTGCATGAAGGACGCGCGACATACTATCGCGCCATCTATTGACCCTAGTGGTCGGAAACATCCAGTCTGATTGTGCGTTTACCAGCTTTTATGACGACGGGACTGCGCAGATCTTCGGCAACTTTGAGCATAAAAGTATTTGCATCTATCCTCTCCACTACAGTACCTCGCGGATGAACTACATTTTTCAAAAGGTCGTTGGGGCCGTGCGGCTGCAGATAAAGCACATAACTCCTGCCCGGTTCTATCTTAAACTCCGCACTGTTTGAAGCGACTTTCAGAATATCGGCACCAAAACTTCGTGTCCTGAAGTGCCACTCTCTTTTCAAGCTTTTCGAATCAGCTGTAAAATTGACTACAGCGGTGTAGTTTGTATCATAATCGAGTCTCTCGAGCGGAAATATGGCAAACTGGTTCTTTTTTAGAAGAAGATTCGGGTCGTTACTACTATCCATCAGGCGCACCGGAACCTCCTCACCGCTCCCGTCACTGTAAAGCCTGAACGACTCGATCTTCACACGCTTGAAATATAGATCGTTAAATACGATGCTTATCGGATAGCCGCTTACGGAGTATCCCGGCAGAGGGTCGGGAATCTCTTCGAAAAAGGCGGGAGGAACATCCTCCTGCCCGTCATAAGGCCACAATATTATATCTTTGGACTGTTTTTTATTTGTACGCAGTATCTTCTCGAATCTTGAGAGTGCAATCTTTTTATCCAAATCGGCGCAGATGGCTGTTACATATTTTCCTCTTGAAAAACGCTCCTCGTCGGAGCACTGCCTTACAACTTTGTAATTGCCCATATCATATACGTAGATCCGTCTTTGGGCCCTGTCTTCGGCATATGCTATACCTATCTCGTCCATTACGGGATCCAAAAACCCGAAACGGTGGTATATGGCGGAAAAAAGCCCGTCTACGGAGTCTTTGAAATCGAGGTTGCCGCTGGAGAGGTTCTCCTGAACCATCCTTGAAGAGTAGCCCGCCTTTACCGCACGCTCGGCCGGGGTTTTTCCGCTGAAACCGGGCAGAGCCGGAGTCTGATAATGTCCGTCCACACGGTTTCTCGCCAGATAGGATGCGTGCGAAGCCGCCGCCTTTTCAAGCGACTCGTTTCTATAATACGAGGGAAGTCCCGCCTTCTGGCGCAAAGAGTTCAGATAGAGCCTCGCCTCCATCCCCTCCACGACCGGATCTGCGGAAGCCTCGTTGATGACGGTTTCCGCAGGTGTGGCATGAACCTGTTTTTCAATGAAAAAGTTGATATATCCCCAGTAGGCTATACCCAGAATCGCCAGAAAAAGAAGCAGCTTTCTCAAAAGACTATCTTCCCCTCTTCCTGCAGGCGGCGGATTATATCTCTCGCTTTATCATGGCCGGCATGTGCCGCTTTTCGACACCATTCCAGCGCTTTTTCATGATCTCTTTCAACCCCGAAGCCCTTATCGTAGAGCATACCGAGGTTGTACATCGCGCGGGGGTGCTTCTGCTCTGCCGCCTTTTCATACCACTCTCTCGCTTTTTCGTAATCCTGAGGTACACCGTGCCCCTCCTGATACATGGCGCCTATGCAGTTTTGCGCCTCGGTATGTCCGTACCTCGCGGCAGACTCGTACCATACGGCGGCACGCTCGGGACTTTTTGCGACTCCTGCTCCGTGTTCCAACATCTGGGCCGTTTCGAACATCGCATGTACATTTCCGGCTCTTGCCGCCTTCATGAAATGGTTGAAAGCGCGACCTTCGTCTACCGCGCCCGCTTTACCGCTTCTTAGCAGGTGGCCGAGATTGAAGTCGGCCACATCGCTTCCCGCCGCAGCCGCACGTTCGTACCAGCCGATAGCTTCGGGAATGTTCTGTTCGGTCCCTTCACCGTTTTCAAGCATATAGCCGACCATCGCCTGTGCCTTCACATCTCCATCCAGCGCAAGCTCCAAAAAGGCATTGAAGGCCGATGTTTTGTCTCCATCATTGTAAAGCTGTGCCGCCATTTCAAAATATCCGCTCATAATACAACCGCCAAAAATATTATTCCCACAATTATACGATA
>CAYZMY010000126.1:0-3378 GCA_964479605.1 uncultured Campylobacterales bacterium
TCACCGCCGTACCTGTAGGCTCTGTCGTACTCCCTTATCGAGAGCTTGAACAGTTTTGCCAGCAATATAAGAACCTTGTCGCCGGCCAGATGGCCGAAGGTGTCGTTGACCCTTTTAAAGTCGTCGGCATCTATCATAAGTGCCGCGATGTTGAGGTTTCTCTCTTTTGAGTGTTTAAGCATCTCTTTTGCATCTATCTCGAGTGCCTTGCGGTTGTATAGTTTGGTCAGGGGATCGATATTTGACTGTTTTTGAAGCTCTTCTATTTCATTCTCAAGAGATCTGATAAGCTCGTTGGCGCGATGCAGTTCGTCCATCAGGTCGTGCTGAAAAGCCTCAATGCGGTTTTTGAATTTTGGTATATCTATCTCTTCGCTGCTCTCGACGATATTCTCTATCTCGATGGTATGGTTTTGCGTGATGTTTTTGAGGTTTGTATTCGACTCTTTAAAAGAGTCTATGCTCTCTTTGGCGATGTCTATGCACTTTTTCGACTTCTTTTCGTGTTCATGTTCGAGGTATTCATCCAGATATACGGAATATCCGGATTTTCTCAGCTGGCTGAAAAACGTCTCTACTACATTTTTTATCACTTCCGCTGCATCGTTTGTTTTGGTGTCTTCAGTGTTGATGGATTCTTTGATCTCTTCACAACTCTTCTTGACAACGTCGGTGATATTTTCTAGTGATGGCATAGATTTCTCCGCTCTGGGTTATTTGTCGTTCGTTTTTAGAGGTAATCTAAAATAATTCATTATAAAATATCGAAGCTGAAATAAAGTTATGTATATGCCCAGAAAAGCGAAAATAAGGGAGTGTGTAGACAATTTTCACAGTTTTGCCGGCCAGTGTTCAAAAGAGAAAGAATAGAGTGAACCGCTTTTTGGTTTTGGGAACTTTCAGTGTTTCAGATATTCTGTATAAGAGCCTTCAGGAGCAAAGATCCTGAAGGCTGTATTGCAGCGGTTTTGCGAATAAAATATCGGGAACTCTATTTGGTATCTTTGAAGAATTCCGAAATCATGAATGCCATCTCGAGTGCCTGGTTTGCATTGAGACGGGGGTCGCACTGGGTGTGGTAGCGGTTGCCGAGTGCATCTACTGTAATATTGCAGCTTTGGCTTCCGGTGCACTCGGTAACATCTTCACCTGTCATCTCAAGGTGGATACCTCCGGCGACAGTGCCTTCCGCGCTATGTATCTGGAAGAACTGTTTCACTTCCGAAAGGATATTGTTGAATTCGCGTGTTTTGAAACCGTTTTCGGTTTTGAATGTGTTGCCGTGCATGGGGTCGCAGCTCCATACGACATTTTTCCCTTCCGCTTTTACACGTTTTAGCAGCGGCGGGAAGATATCTGCAATTTTGTCAGCTCCCATTCTTACGATAAGAGTCAGGCGGCCCGGTACGTTTTCAGGGTTGAGTTTTTCTATCAGGGCTATGAGTTCATCCTCTTTCATGCTGGGGCCTACTTTTACTCCGACAGGGTTGTTTATGCCCCTGAAAAACTCTATATGGGCTCCGTTCAGGTCTCTGGTTCTGTCTCCGATCCAGAGCATATGCGCCGAACAGTCGTACCAATTGCCGGTAAGCGAGTCTATGCGTGTAAGAGACTCTTCATAACCTAGCAGCAGAGCTTCGTGGGATGTGTACAGAACAGTTTCGTGAAGCTGCGGGGTGTTTTCCGGTGTGATGCCGCAGGCGGCGATAAACTGCATAGCCTGTGTTATCTTTTCCGCAAGCTCTTCATAGCGCTTTCCTAGAGCCTTGTCTTTGACAAAATCGAGGTTCCAGTTGTGCACCTTTGTAAGGTCGGCCATGCCTCCGCGTGAAAATGCCCGAAGCAGGTTCAGCGTTGCGGCAGACTGATAATACGCCTTGACCAGCTTCTCAGGTCTGGCCTCTCTGGCATCCGGGGCAAAATCGGCCTCGTTAACGATATCTCCCCTGTAACTAGGCAGTTCCATGTCGCCTTTCGCTTCGGTGTCGGAGCTTCTGGGCTTCGCGAACTGGCCTGCGATGCGTCCTACTTTGACGACAGGCTTGCCGCTGGAGTATGTCATAACCACAGACATCTGCATCATGACTTTGAAAAGGTTTTTGATCGTATCTGCGTTGAAGGCGTTGAAGCTCTCGGCACAATCTCCGCCCTGAAGCAGAAACGCTTCGCCGCTGCTCACTTTTGCAAGTTTGTTCTGCAGGTTTCTTGCCTCTTCGGCAAATATCAGCGGAGGGAAGCTCTTGAGCTCTTCTTCGACTCTCTTTACGCTTTCTATATCTTTATAGCTTGGTTGCTGCTTTATCGGAAACTCTCTCCAGCTCGATCTGCTCCATTTGCTCATTGCGTAAATCCTTGAAAAATTTGCGCAATAATACCATAAAAATATCGAAAAAGAGGTGAAAGAAGAATAGATGTATCAGGTGCCTTCAGGGCACCTGAAGAGGGTCAGCTTATGTACTGAATCGCTTTGATAAGCTCATCCGGTCTGGTTGAGAATCTGATCGCCTCACTTTTGTCTATTATGTGTCCCTGTACGAGTTTTACCATTACCTGTGTCTGGGTCTGCATACCGCTTTCACCCTGACCGAGCTGCATCTGGCTGTAAATCTGGTGTACTTTGTCTTCGCGTATGAGGTTTGCGATTGCCGGGTTGGTAATCAATATTTCAGGCACTGCGACACGTCCTCCGCCCACTTTTGGAAGAAGAGCCTGCGAAATGACTGCAACTAGCGATGTGGAGAGCTGTGCCCTGACCTGCGGCTGTTCGTCGCCGCTGAATACGTCGATGATACGGTTAACGGTCTGTGCCGCCGAGTTGGTGTGGAGTGTTCCGAACACCAGGTGGCCGGTTTCTGCCGCGGTGAGTGCCGCTGCAATCGTCTCTTTGTCCCGCATCTCACCGATCAGGATGACGTCCGGGTCTTCACGCAGGGCATATTTGAGTGCATGGGAAAACGAGTCCGTGTCGGTTCCCACATTACGGTGGGAGAAGAGTGCCTGGTTGTTTTCATGGACAAATTCGATAGGGTCTTCAACCGTGATTATATGCTTGCGTTCGGTCATATTGATCTCGTTAAGCATCGCTGCAAGTGTGGTAGATTTACCGCTTCCTGTAGGACCGGTTACAAGGATAAGCCCTTTTTCACGCTGAATCAGTTTTTTATATATCTGCGGAGCTTCCAGGTCGTCTATGCTTGGAATATGTGTCGGAATTACACGAAATGCCGCCGCTACATCATCCATGGTGCGGTAGAAGTTGGCACGAAAACGCCCGACATCCGGAATCTGGATCGCGAAGTCGAGCTCTTTGTGCTCTTCGAAACTCTTTTTCTGCTTCTCCGTGATGATGGAGTAGCACATCTCTTCGATAGCCTCTCC
>CAYZMY010000127.1:0-3338 GCA_964479605.1 uncultured Campylobacterales bacterium
TTGGAAGATTACGGACGCAATGCCGCTTCGGCTCTCTACCATGAGATCGAATACCACATCCAGCGCTTCGTCGAAGAGCAGATGTTCAATAAATACAAAGCGATGATAGGCACCATCGTAAACGGTCCGGTAACGCGCGTAGACAGTGAACAGAACACATATATAGAGATAGATGAAGTGCGTGCCGTTTTGCCGAAGCGAAACCGGATCAAAGGCGAATCATTCCGTGTAGGAGATACAATAAAGGGTATTTTGCGATATGTCGGAATAGACAAAAAGTTCGGCATCCATCTGGAAATTTCGCGTACGATGCCGAAATTTCTCGAAGAGCTGCTTCGACAGGAAGTTCCGGAAATCGCTGACGGGCTGGTGGTGATAGAAAAATCTGCCAGGATACCTGGTGAGCGGGCCAAGGTCGCTCTTACCGCCATAAGCCCCAGAGTCGACCCTGTCGGTGCTACTGTAGGCGTTCGCGGTGTGAGAATAAATGCCGTAAGCGAAGAGCTCCACAATGAAAACATCGACTGCATCGAATACTCGCCGATCCCTGAGATTTTCGTTGCCAGAAGCCTAAGTCCTGCCATAATCAGCAGTGTAAAAATCGAAGAGGACAAAGCGGTAGTGACCCTGCCAAGCGATCAGAAATCGAAAGCGATCGGAAAAAGCGGAATCAATATAAGACTGGCTTCGATGCTTACCGGATACCAGATAGAACTGAACGAGATCGCCTCCACCACAACTGCGGAAGGCGGCAAAGAAGAGGAAAATCAGGTAAATCCGGATGCGCTCAAGGCGCTTTTTGGGGAGTAGGGCGGAACCAAAGGAAAGTGAATGGTGAATAACGAAAAGTGAAAAGTTTAGGATAGCCGCTTTGCGGCTTTTATTAGATTTGAATTGGAGGGCCGCAAAGCGGCCATCTTTCACTTTTCACTTTTCACCAAAAAACTACTCTCTCTTCGCATACGGGTTCAGTTTCCAAAGAGCGAGATCGGCCAGTACGTTGCCCAGCAGCGTCAAGAATGCCGTAATAATCAATATACCCATTATCACCGGATAGTCCCGGCTCAGTGCCGACTGGTAAAAAAGCAGGCCCATGCCGTTTATCGAAAAAATGGACTCGATGATGACGCTTCCGCCTATGAGCCCGGGCAGAGAGAGGCCCAGAATCGTTATGACCGAAGGCATCAGGTTGGGGAGTATGAATCTTTTACGTATTGTGGCGTCATCTATGCCTCTGGCTTTCGCGAAGAATATGTAGTCGCTTTTTAAAATCTCCAGTGTCAAAGAGCGTATATACATCGTAAGCCCCCCTATACCGCCGAAAACCATGACGAAAATCGGAATTGCGAGATGCCACGCTTCATCCAGCCATTTCCACAGACCCTCTTTCGGCTCGATACTGTGCAGACCGCTTATAGGGAACCATCCCAGTTTCAACCCGAAGAGCAGAATAAGAAGAAGAGCAAGATAGAAAGAGGGCATGGCAAAACTCATAAGAGATAGCTGTTTTATCGCCCTGTCTTCAGAGCTTTGACTTTTTAGCGCCGCACTTATTCCAAGCCTCAAAGAGACGGAAAATACAAATATCATGGATATTATATTCATTATGAGCGTAATCGGTATATGTGAAGCTATATCACTGCTTACGCGCTCTCCGCTCGAGAATGAGAGGCCGAAATCCAGATGCAGTATGGCCCATACCCAGCGCAGATACTGCTCCCAAAGAGGCTTGTCGAGTCCGTATATAGCTTTTAGATGCTCTATAGACTCTTTTGTAATATTGGGATTCAGCTCTCCTGCCGCAAAAAAACTGTTGGGTGCGGCATGTATGGCTATAAAAGAGATAAGCGAGATAAGAAGAAGCATTCCGCCTATATAGAGTAACTTTTTAACAAAGAGTCTCATCGCCGTTTTATCAGTACCAGATCCCTCAGATGTTTGACTCTGTAGCTTTCATCATGCATCGTCTTGTTATCTTCCTCTATATGCAACGTTCTATGCTCACCGCCTATAGAGAGGAAACCGAGTCTGCTGCCTTCCCCTATATTCAGGACAATATTTCGTTTTTTCTCATTGACCTCATCTACCTTGTATGTCGTGCTTTTCCATCTGTTGTCGCGTTTGATGCGCATCGTGCCGTCAGGTCGAAACTCATATACGAAAGCGCCGTTTTTAGACTCCCATCTACCTATGAGACTCTTTGCCAGCTCCGACGAAGCGGCTCTATTTTGCGACACTTTTTTCCCTATCGTCTCTACGACGGGAACCTCCTGTGAGACCTCTTCCCATGTTCCATCTTTTTTCAGAGCGATCTGTTTGCCGTTTTTATTGATGAGCGTTACCTCTTCGTATCTGCCGTCATCTTTGAGCATAATCACTCTTCCGTCTTCAAGAGTAACAAATTCGGAAGCGAAAGTCATCATCAGGGGCATCATAATAAACAGAATCTTTTTTAGCATCGGAATCTCCTTGCCGTTTGGGGCCATTGTATCAAATTTATGGAAATTTAGGCATAAAAAAAGCCGCCTCCGCAAATGCGGAAGCGGCTGGAAGAGATTTTGAGACAGATTAGAAGTTGTAAGTCAGGTAGACTTGAACCATGTTATCGTTCTCTGCTTTATCAGTGTTGATATAAGCAAGAGTAGTCTCGAGTGAACCGAAAGATTTAGAAGCGGTTACAGTGATCTCAGTCATGTCGTCGCCTGTTGCGTGATCTGCATTTGTGTAATATGCAGCGAAATCGGCAACATCTTCCATGTTGTACTCAGCTTCAAGAGAGAAGGAGTCAGTATCGGAAGCGGTTACTTCACCATACGCCCACCATGCCTCAGTATATATTTTTGAAGCTCCTGTGGCAGTTGCTGTATTCCATCCTGCACCGGCAGTAGACTTGTCACTTGAAGAGTACGCTCCGGCAAAAGAGAGACCGTTATCCATTGCGTAACCTACTTTAACAGCCCAGATTGAACCGTCATCAGTGCCTGCGGCATCAAGATTGAGAGCTGCATACTGTGCACCGAGAGTAAGACCTTTGAGCTCGTTTTCAAGAGCTACATCAGCCTGCAGCCAGTAAGCTGTAGCAACATCTTCAACGTTGTAGTACCATCCCTGAGCAGTTGTCATGGGAATTGCAGTAGTTACGGCTCCGAATGCATAAGCTCCGTCTTGCTGATAGGTTCCGAAAGGATCGTTACCGTCTTGAGCATTGTTAACTACACCTGCCAAAGATGCTACAGGTGCTACTGCAGAACCGGGGCTCGCTATTGAAGGAGTAGCGCTTGTACCGTTACCGCGGCCGACCCATGCAGCTACAAGTGTGGTATTCGGGATATCGTTGT
>CAYZMY010000128.1:0-3338 GCA_964479605.1 uncultured Campylobacterales bacterium
GTACTCAAGGGTATCGTAATGTTTTGCAGTCTCATTTGCGACAACGAAATAGTCGTAGTTGTCCAGAGGCACTTTTCCCAGCCGGTCGAAATACCTGCAGTCACACTTTTCTGCGCGGGAACTTACTACATCAACCGTTTCGACTTCGTCGAAACTTTTCAGTATTTCCCTATGCCTTTTGCCTATGGAGCCGTAACCTATGACAAGCACTTTCAATCGAACACCTTGTTATATTCACGGTTGGCTTTTTCATACTCTTCCATCCGACCGATATCGAGCCAATACTCCCGCAGCGGAAACGAGATTGCCCGCTCCCCTTGCTGGATGAGCTTTTCAAATAGTGCCGGCATGTCGTAATATCCGTTGGGAATCAGATCGAGACACTCCGGGTTTAGCATATATATGCCGGCACTGACAAAGAATCTGTGAACCGGTTTCTCCTCTATTGAGCTGATTTTACCGTCTTCTATATTTACGACACCGTATGGAACCTGAAAATCATACTCGCGTACACACATACTGGCAGCTGCACTGTTGTCCAGGTGATACTGGAGCATGTTTTCAAAATTTACATTGGTAAGAAGATCTCCGTTCATCACAAAAAACGGCTCTTGGGGCCTTTTTTCAAGCAGGCTGAGTGCACCGGCCGTTCCCATCCTCTCCTTTTCCAGGACATACTCTATATTGACTCCGAATCTGCTTCCGTCACCGAAGTACTCTTTGATGATATCGGCCTTGTAGTTGACGCACATTATGATATCGGTGAATCCGTGGGAAGCGAATCGCTCCACTATTGTCTGCAGGATGGGTCTTCCCCCTACATGCAGCATCGGCTTGGGGGTCGTCTCTGTCAACGGACGCAGACGGCTTCCCAGGCCTCCAACCATCAGCACCACCTTGTTGGGATGGGTTTTCGGTTTTAGAAGTTCGTCAAGCATTGCGATTTGCACGACTCTTCCAAGGTCATCCACCACCGGGATCTGGTAAATCTTTTTGGCTGTACAGATATTTATGATCGATTCTCTATCCTCGTTTACACCTACTGTTACGGGATGTATGTTATAGACCTCTTCGATACTCTCATCGAGTCTCTTTCCGTTCAGTATGGCTCTGCGGATGTCACCGTCTGTTATAGTGCCCAGAAGCCTGTTCTCTTCATCGGTAACCACAGCAAGTTTGATGGCGCCGCTGTCGATTATATGCAGAGCCTCTCGTATCGTAGCGTCCGGCTTCAGTTTTACGCTATCTATCTTTTTCATTTTATACTCTTTGGCTCATAAAAAGACTTTCTTACGGAAAGATCACTCTTTTCCAAAACTTCCACTATTCGTTCGGAAGCATGACCGTCTCCGTAGATATTTTTTATGTTTTTACACCTTTTTTGAAAATCGGCGGAAAGAGCTTTTCGGATGGCTCTCTCTATCTCGTCGGGTTGGCAATCTATAGTATTGTCGCTTCGCAGGCGGCCTCGCTGCCTGTCGCCTATATTCACTACCGGTTTCTTGAAGCTTGCCGCTTCTATGATGCCGCTGGAGGTGTTGCCTACCAGGATATCTGCATATTTCATGGCTGCCAGGTAGCGTTTCTGCCCAAGATTCTTTACGGCTTTGTACTTATGGGGATCTTTGCGGCAGAATTTTTCGATCGCTTCGTTGATGACATGCCCCCCTCCGTCGGCATTGGCATAAGTGAAAAGCACCGATAGTCCGGTACGCTCCAGTGCGTTAAGTATCTCGTTGATCTCATTTTCCGGAGTCGATCCTGAGAGTGTTACGGGGTGATATGTGAACAGCACGGTTCTCTCTCCGAAGTTCCACTGCAATGACCCTTCCAATTCCTTTTTGGACGGCAGAGATAGTGAGAGTATATTGTCGATTCCGGGAGCACCCACGGTAAAGACTCTGGCCGGGTCTTCACCCATTCTGACTATTCGCTGCCGGTAGGTTTCTGTAGCGGTGAAGTGCAGGTGGCTCATTTTCGTTACGGCATGGCGGATCTGTTCGTCTACGGCCCCCTCGGTAGTCTCTCCCCCATGAATGTGGGCAATAGGAATGTTCATGAGTAGTGCCGATGTGGCTGCGGCCAAAGTTTCGTACCTGTCCCCCAGAAGCAATATAATATCCGGTTTAAGACGGCGATAAACATCAGAAAGAAGAATCGTTGCCATACCCGTACTTTTCGCCGCAGAGGAGTTTGTGTCGGCACAGAGAAGGTTTTCCACCGTCTCATCCACACTGAAACCGTCTTCCTCTATTTGACGAAGGGTGAGTCCGAATTGAGGAGCGAGGTGCATCGTCGTCGCTACTAACTGAAGCTGCAGTTTTTTTGAGTTTTGAATTTTTTTCATTATGGGCACGAAAAGACCATATTCCGCTCTGGTACCGGTAACGACGCAGACTCTTCTCTTATCGTTCATATAACATCATCCGTATCGTAATCTTTAATAGCTTCGGTGCCCACTACTTCGTCCCATCGCATTGGGCTAATTCCGGTTCCCGGACGTTTTACGGCCAGGTTCTCTTCGTTTAACCTCTCTCCTTTTTGGATCGGACGTGCGGCTACGATGGATTTTCGGGCTACAGCCATGTTGGGCCGTTCGCTGGGACTCGGTTTTTTTATGCCGTTTCCAAGAGCCTTTTCTATATTTCGTATCGAATTTATCATGGTCGCAAGTTCATGTGGTTCCAAGGATGCCTTGTGATCCGGTCCTTCCATAGTCCTGTCAAGAGTGAAATGCTTTTCGATAACAGTGGCTCCCATAGCTACTGCTGCGATCGGTATTTCTATACCGAGGGTATGGTCGCTATAACCGGTTTTGCATCCGAATGCGCATCCGATGGTCTGCATAGCCTTCAGGTTGACATCCTCCATCGGTGTAGGATACATCGTGTTTGCGTGAAGTACAGTGATTTTATCCTGGTGTGTGCCGGCAGCAGTCAGGATATTCAGGGCATCTTCGATCTCGCCCAAGTCGGCCATGCCTGTAGAGAGAATTACCGTTTTATTCAGAGAGCCTATATGGCGAAGATAAGGAAGATTTGTGATCTCCCCGCTGGGGATTTTAAAAATCTCCAATCCAAGTTTATCAAGTAGTTCGATGCTTTCATGATCGAAAGGGGTAGAGAGAAATAAGATATTTTTGCGTTGGCACTCTTCCATCAGTATATGGTGAGCCTTCTCATCGATTTCAAGCTTTTTAAGCATCGCCTGCTGAGATTCGGAGGCGTCGGTGCTCTTTTGCTGGTAGGCAGCTTTTCGAGCGGTCTTGGCTACCAGTTTTTCGGCTTTGAAGGTTTGGAATTTTACGGCATCGGCACCTGCATCTGCCGCTGCCTCGA
>CAYZMY010000129.1:0-3336 GCA_964479605.1 uncultured Campylobacterales bacterium
TTAAAGTCATCATGGTATAATGGGAGCTGATATTATGCCGAAGGAACCGAATTGACTGAAGAGATGGAAAAAATAGAGGAGATTTACTGCCTCAACAGAGAAAACATCCGAAACTATCTGATCGGCCTGCTGAATGAATATGAGAGCAATGACTACTCCATAGACGGGTTGAAAAAGGTAGTGGAAAAGACCCCTTACCTGATGGTAGCATATATAGTGAATGACGACTGCATCCAGGAGTCTCCGAACATCTATAAAGACCATGTAAACGATGCGAAACAGGGGATGAACCGCCGTGCGTTTCTGCGCTACATCACAACCAAACGCGACCGCTTTTTTCTAAGCGATCCGTACTATAACGAGACATCCGGAAAAATCTACGTTCTTCTTTACGAAGAGCATGAAGATAAAATGCTCTTTTTCAACTTTGACATCAAAGCCGTCATCCAGCATCTCGGTCTGTGGGACAGTATATAACTGATGTTACGCAAATTCCGGGCTAAGCCCGCAATTCGGCAGGGCCTGGCCGGCCCTACAACCCCCTGAAGCTTCGAAATCTTAGATTTCGAGATGATTTTACGCTTTTCGCGTAAAAAAATCAGTATAAGACTACTCCACCTTTTTTAAAAGCGCATCCATTGCTCTCTCCGGGAGCACTTTTTTCAGCCAGTAAAAAAGGTGCGTAGGCACCGTTACACGGTAGCGCACCCTGGGCTTTGGGCTACGCAGCGCATGCAGCAGCACCTCGCTCACCGCTTCGGGCCCCAGAGTGAACGGGGCGTCCGCATCGCTTTCAAGCTGCTGAAGTTTTATTTTGTATGCCTCGTGAAGACGGCTCTTTTTCATATCGATATTTTCAAGAAACTTCTTTAAGGCGTTCTGCCTGAAACGGCTTCTTATCGGACCCGGCTCGATTATGCTGACATATACGCCGGTACCTTCGAGCTCCATGCGCATCGTATCGCTCAAAGCCTCCAGTGCCGCTTTGGAGGCGTTGTATGCTCCCCTGTATCTCAAAGCTGTAAACCCCAGAACGGACGAGTTCTGCACTATACGCCCTTCACCGGCTTCCAGCATCATGGGTAGAAGCTCTTTTGTAAGTTCGTGGGTACCGAAGAGGTTGGTCTCAAACTGCGCTCTGAGAGCGTCACGGCCAAGATCTTCCACGGCTCCGGGCTGGCCGTAGGCGGCGTTGTTGAAGAGAGCATATAACCTGCCGCCGGTAAGATCGTATGTATTTTCCGCCGCCTCTTTTATCGAGTTTGAGTCGTCAAGATCTATATGAAGAGTTTCGAATCCTTCACTCTGCAAACGCTCCATATCTTCCACTTTACGCACAGAAGCAATTACACGGTATCCGCTCTTTTTGAGGGCATGGATGGAGTGGTACCCGATGCCGCTCGAAGCACCGGTTACAAGAACGGTTTTTCCGCTATTCATTCTGTTTTATAGAGAATTTTCGCGCCCGAATGGGCGCGAAGAGGTGTCAAAGCTGCGGGCCGGCAGCGGAGAAGTCAAATTCAGCACTGGCATCGTCGTAGCGGTGGAAGTTCTCTTTAAACATCGAACCAAGCTTTTTGAGGCTCTGCATATAGGCATCTTTCTCTTTCCATGTATTCATGGGATTGAGAACTTCCGTATTCACACCCTCGAGTGTTTTGGGTATCTGCAGGTTGAAAATGGGGAGGGTATCGAACTCGCTCTCATTGATAGCGCCGCTGAGTATTGCGTTTATACAGCCGCGCGTATCTTTGATGCTCATTCTGTGTCCTACGCCGTATGGACCTCCTGTCCAGCCGGTATTTACAAGGTATACGTTGACATTGTGCTCATCGATCTTTTCACCGAGAAGTTTGGCATATACTGTCGGGTGCAGAGGCAAAAAGGCCTCTCCGAAACAGGCGCTGAATGTGGCTACAGGCTCTGTGATTCCCCGCTCTGTACCGGCCACCTTCGCCGTGTAGCCGCTCAGGAAGTAGTACATGGCCTGCTCTTTTGTCAGCTTGCTTACCGGGGGCAGGACTCCGAAAGCGTCGGCGGAGAGGAATATGATGTTTTTGGGGTGACCGCCCATCAACGTACACTCGTGGTTTTCTATATGTTCAATCGGATAGCTTACCCTGGTATTCTCGGTTTTGCTTCCGTTGCTGTAGTCTACGTTGCCCTCTTCGTCGACTACAACGTTTTCAAGAAGCGCACCCTTTTTTATCGCCTGGTAGATTTCCGGCTCGCTGGAGGCGTCGAGGTTTATCACCTTCGCGTAGCAGCCCCCTTCGAAATTGAATACTCCGTTTTCATCCCAGCCGTGCTCGTCATCGCCTATAAGCCGGCGCTTGGGGTCTGTGGAAAGCGTGGTCTTGCCTGTACCGCTCAGGCCGAAAAAGAGAGCTACGTCATCCTCTTTGCCGATATTTGCCGAACAGTGCATGGGAAGCTTGTTTTCCAGCGGAAGCCAGTAGTTCATCATCGTGAAGATACCTTTTTTCATCTCGCCGCCGTACCATGTGCCGCCTATGATAGCGGTATTCTCTTCAATGTTGAATACCACGAATACTTCCGAATTGAGACCGTGCTCTTTCCATTTTTTGTTTGTTACCTGGCATGCGTTGTAGAGGGTGAAGTCGGGAGTGAAATTTTCGAGCTCCTCTTTGGAGGGGCGTATAAACATGTTTTTGACGAAGTGCGCCTGCCATGCTATCTCGCTGATGAAACGGATAGAGCGGCGGCTGGTCGGACTCGCTCCGACGTATACATCTGTTATGTAGAGATCTTTTCCGGAGAGCTCATCTTTTGTGATTTCAAAAAGCTCTTCGTATATCTCTTTGGATATGGGCTGGTTTATATCCCCCCAGGCGATATATTTTTCGCTCGGAGGCTGCTTGACAAAATATTTGTCTTTCGGGCTCCGACCTGTAAAGATACCGGTATCGACTGTAGTTGCACCGCTTTTTGTCAGTTTCGCCTCGCCGCGTTCTATAGTATGCCGAATCACATCGTCATAATCCAGGTTGTAAAAAACCTTACCTATATTCTCAAGTCCAAGTTGGTCGAGTCCCTTAGGTGTCATTGTACCTTTTCCCGTATTTGAATCTTTGAGGCACCTCAAAAAAATCTGCCTTTACCATTCGTTCAGATTTTTTAGAGGCGCCTTTCAATAGTGTAATTTTACTCTTCTATTCTTTGACGAAACAAAAATTACAGGAGTATTACGAAAAAATTTCTCTATTTGTCATTTTTGCGGTGTAAAATCTGCATTGAATCAGCCACTGATTTTACGCGACAAGCGTAAAATCATCTCGAAATCTTGGATTTCGAAGCTTCAGGGGGTTGTAGGGC
>CAYZMY010000130.1:0-3324 GCA_964479605.1 uncultured Campylobacterales bacterium
TGCTCTCCGGGCCGCTGCGCGACTTCCAGTGGTTGACGAAGAGTGTGAGCTTTTTACCGTCGATCGAGACGACAGCTTCGAGGATACCCCTGGTCCCTGTCGTTCCGTCCGGGTCGATCTCGCGCTTGAAAATTATAGGAAATTTGGAGAGCAGGGCGGTTTTTACGGCGGTAGGCTTCCTGTCGGCAATGGCACGAAAAGGGAGGTTCAGACCGCACTGCATAACGGCACGCTGCAAAGAGTGCAGAGCTTCATCACTCTCGATCTCCTGCAGAGCAATTATATCCGGCTTCAGATCGCAAATTACTCTTGCAATGTTTTTAAGCTTTGTTCCGTATGTTTTTTCGTTCCATCCGTAGCCGGTAAAAGGGATATATTCGGTGTACTCCGTACCGCTCTTTTTCAGATCGAAAAGGTTTTCGACATTGTAACTTGCTACACGGAAGTCACGACCGAAAAGAATCAGAGGCAGCAGAAGGATGATCGCAATTTTTTTCATTTGTAAATTTTAGCAGGTTTGCCCAAAAGTAGGAAATTGTCGGTCTTCAATAGAGTTAAAGTGATACGGTGTTATTATAATGGCCTTTATAATTGACCTTACGCACTTATAACATCTCTGAGTGCGTAAGGTCAGTTAATAACTCAAAAAGGATCTCTTTATGGAGACTCAAACCGCCGATATCGGCAATGAAGCGCTCAAACACTTTGCCAATCCGAAAAATTACGGTTCCATAGAAGATGCTGACGGCATCGGTACAGGTGTGGACAATGCCACTCAAAACTATGCAACGATATATCTGAAAATGGACGGCGACACGATAGAGAATATCTCATATGCGGCGCACGGCTCCGAAGATATCGTGATACTCGGCTCCGTTTTTACGGAGATGCTTATGGGAGAGACTCTCGAAGAGGCCAACGAAAGGGTCGCAAAGCTTCAAGAAGAGCTCGAAGAGGCTTATAACAGCATCGAGCCGCCCGAGATCGACCTCACAAAACCGGAAGGAGAGCAGGTATCGGCTGTTTCCACGCAGTCGCAGGATAGCGCGAACATTGTACTTACCGCTTTCAGAGCGGCGGTGAGACATATGGAACGAAAAGGGGAGGGGATCGATGAAGAGTCATTTACGATGAGCATATCGAAGCGCTGCCCCTACTCAAATACAGACTGCGCTTTCGTAGCTCACCAATAGATCGGAGGCGTCTACTCCCAGTCCAGCAGACGCCGCTCCCCTTCAAGCTCTCTAATCTCGGTAACATCCTGGCTCATCTCTATCACACCTTTGTAGTTTCTCTCTTCGTCCCTGACGGCGAAATAGCGGATGTGTATAAACCTTCCCTTGAAATTGATCCAGAACTCAGCTACATCTTTGGTGCCGTTTTTGAACGCTTCGAGAATCTCCAATACCTGGCCGACGCTCTTTGGCGGATGGCAGAATTTCACTTCACGCCCTATAATGCCTGCACTTCTGGGAAATACACGCTCATCGCCGCGGTTATAGAAGACCACTCTGTCATTCTCATCGACATATGTAATATCTACAGGAATATATTTGAATATGAAATTCACCTGCTCCGGAGTCAGGTAGCCTTCGTCGTAATGGGTCTTGTCTTCGATACCGAACGGAAGCTCTTTGCGCTTTTTATCTTCGGAAGGATGGATATACTCAGGCTTAGGGTAGGGCACCGGTATCTCATCGAGCATCCATCCGATCTCTTCATCGCCCTCTCTGAACTCTTTCCAATCCTCTTCACTCAGAAGTCTCATTGCATTGGGCAGGAGTCTGCCCTCTTCAACCTGCATTATATGCTCAAGACTGGCAAAAACTCTTTTCAGCGAAGATGCGGTAAGCGAGATATCTTTTGAATCGATCGCACTTTGCGCTCTTTTTATCTCTTCCCTTATCTGGTCGTGAAAAGCCCACATATTCTGACTTGGGCTCGTCCAGCCGTACTTTTCAAGATAGGGAAAGAGCTGATTCTCTTTTCTGGCAAAATGGAGCTCCACTTTGCGCAGCTTTGAAAAAAGCTCTTTTAGATACTCGAAATTATTTTCGACATCGACATTGTAAAACTCGGAAATAATAGCTCTTAGATAGCTGTTCTCTTCAAGATAGACCCTGACAGGATGCCCCTCGGGAAGCTGATCCATAGAGCTGCCTGTAGGGGTCTGTGTTAAAAATTCGCTCATTTACCTCTCTTTTCGCAGATATTTCAGTATAGGCTATTTCTCTATTGTAACGACAATGGCCCCTCGCAGATCGCCCATTTTGTAGCCGGTTGCCTTGTCGGCAGGGTATATCTTTTTAATCTCGGCCTGCAGGCTCGGTGCAATGTTTCGGCCGTGACACTTCAGACACACTTTTTTATTTATGACAAGGGGTTTGTAGTACTTGTAACCGTTTCGAGTTTTTTGCAGCAGGTATTTCGGCAATACTATGCTGTTTTCTTTCAGATTCTCCAGCGCTTCAAGTATCTCTTTTTCGTCACCCTCGGCCATGTTGGCCGGATTTCTCGGCTTGAGAGTGATCCGCTTTACACTCACTTTGTCACCCAGTCTGCTGTCTACCTCCGCAGTAAGCTCGGCGGCTTTCATAGAGCAGAAAGAGAGGGCATCTTTCGCTCCGCCGGCTTTCATATGCTTTTTCATATTGCCGCCTAGAGTTTTGAGCAGAAGCCGACTCGCCTCTTTTCCCGTTTTGACGGCCTGAGCCGTCTCGCCAACCGCCTGTTTACCTTTCACCCCCGGTGCTTTGGCTTCATGATGCGAAGCAAAAAGCATTGCCGAAGCGGCGATACAGACTAAAATTGATCGTCCCAATCTCATGAGATTCTCCTTTTGAAATTGATATTGAAAGTCCCGAAAAGATCTATTATATCAAATCGATTACAGCGGCAGTAAGCTTGTTCTCGATTATCCATCCTGCCAGATCGAACCACTCGACACCGCTGTCGAGAATTTCGGCATCCGCCGTCACTACGACATCGGAACACTCTTTCAGCCTCATGTCTACCTTTTCGGACGTTTCTGCATGCATGGAAACTGCCATCTTTTTTGCAGTATCGTTTACCAGCTCTACGATCCGGCCGCTGTTTGAAACCGGACGGTCGAAATACCACACGGCCTCTTTTACCCCAAGCTCCTTTATAGCTTCAGCGGCATATTCAACGGCCTTTTGGGTCTCTGCCCGGAAACTGTAGCTGCCGTGCACGTTCGCTATATCGCGGTAACAGCCGTCGACACCACGTATCAGGATACCGCCTCCTATAGCGGTTTCCAGCGTGATAAGAAGATTGAAACCGTCTATGCAGAGCCTCCTTCCT
>CAYZMY010000131.1:0-3312 GCA_964479605.1 uncultured Campylobacterales bacterium
TGCACAGCAATCCGGAAGGTGTTGAAATGGGGATCAACCCGTTTATTCACGGCTCCAAAGTCCATACGGACATTATGAAGACCCAGGCGCTCAAGCAGGCGCTCAATGCCGGCGGATACGATGCTGTTATAGGAGGGGCGAGACGTGATGAAGAGAAGAGTCGCGCTAAGGAACGGATATTCTCTTTCAGAGACAAGAACCACCGTTGGGACCCGAAAAACCAGAGGCCGGAGCTTTGGAGCCTTTTTAATACCAAAATCCACAAGGGCGAGAGTGTCAGGGTTTTTCCTCTCTCGAACTGGACCGAGCTCGATATCTGGCAGTATATATATCTCGAGGAGATACCCATAGTGCCGCTATATTTTGCAAAAGAGCGTCCGGTAGTCGAGTATGAAGGTGCCAAGATCATGGTCGATGACGAGAGAATGCCCGAAGAGTTGAGAAAAAAGGCGAAAATGGAAAAAGTCCGTTTCAGGACTCTGGGCTGCTACCCTCTAAGCGGCGCCATAGAGTCGAATGCATCCACACTGCCGCAGATTATAAGCGAGATGCTTCTGAGCCGCAACAGTGAGCGTGAAGGCAGGCTCATAGACAAGGACCAGGAAGGGTCGATGGAGAAGAAGAAGATGGAAGGCTACTTCTAGTAGCCTTCGGTCATTCGTCATTCGTGTTTCGTTATCAGCAAAAAATGGAGAAATTTCGGATGAAATGTGAAAATCTGGACGTTTGGAAGCAATCAGCCGCTTTGAGTGCCGATATTTATTTGAACCTTGCCAATTTGAAGGACTTCGGCTTTAAAGATCAGTTGACACGTGCGGGACTCTCTATACCAAGCAATATAGCCGAAGGCATGGAAAGGATCTCCCAACAGGAGAAAATTCGATTTCTCGACATTGCGAGGGCGTCGTCTGCAGAGGCGATGACCCAGGTTTATATCGGAATGAAGATCAAATACATTGCACTGGATAAAGGCAAAGAGTGGATCGAAAAACTTGATCATATCGCAAAGATGATTAGCTCGTTGATCAACTCGATCTATCAGACCATCTCAAATAATAATAAAGAGAAATAGTAATGACAAACAACGAACAACGAACAACGATAGCCGATGATGTCATCGGCTATCTAAAACAACACGAAAACAAGCAGATGCTTCGCTTCATTACGTGTGGGAGTGTGGATGACGGGAAGTCTACACTTATCGGGCGTCTGCTCTATGACAGCAAGATGATCTTTGAAGATCAGCTGGCCGCTGTGAAAAGCGAGACGAAGAAGTACGGTACTGTGGGTGATGCCGAGATAGATTTCGCACTTTTGATAGACGGTCTTCAGAGTGAAAGGGAGCAGGGTATTACCATAGATGTGGCTTACCGTTTTTTTGCTACCGACAGGCGTAAATATATAATCGCCGATACTCCCGGGCATGAGCAGTATACGCGCAATATGGTTACGGGTGCGAGTACGGCCGATCTTGCCGTTATTTTGATAGATGCCAGAAAAGGGGTGCTGACCCAGACAAGGCGCCACTCGTTTCTTGTGAGTCTGCTCGGCATTCGGAATATTGTTGTCGCTGTCAACAAGATGGATCTTGTTGACTATAGCGAGGAGCGTTTCAACGAGATAGTTGCGGATTATGAACAGATGTATGAGCAGCTGAGGTTTTCTCTGCCCTACAAGAGTTTCCACCAAAAGATAGATTTCATTCCGATGTCTGCTCTTAAAGGGGACAATGTAGTCGAAAACTCCGCAAAGATGAACTGGTACGAGGGAGCCGCTCTTTTGCCCTATCTCGATACGGTGACGATAGAGAGAAGCGACTTCAAGGCGTTTCGTTTTCCCGTGCAGTATGTAAACCGTCCGAATCTGGATTTTCGCGGTTTTGCCGGTACTATTGCTTCCGGCACTATTGAACGAGGTGAAAGGATTGTAGTTTATCCGTCTCAAAAGAGCTCCAGCGTCAAGTCTATAGTTTTGCCTCTGGACCCGGAAAAAGAGGGTTCGACGGCTGAAGAAGCCGGTTTTCCGATGGCCGTTACGCTTACACTCGATGACGAGATAGATATATCCCGCGGTGATCTGATTGTAAAAGAGGGGGATAAACCGCCCTATTTCAGTGACAGTTTTGAAGCGATGCTAGTCTGGATGGATGAAGAGCCGCTGAAGAACAGGGAGTATATCGTTAAACTCTACTCGAAAGAGGTCAATGCGGTTGTAAGTTCCATTATGTTTAAGCGGGATGTCAACAACTGGGAGAAGATAGAGGCCAAAAGTCTCGAACTTAATGATATCGCCCGTGTAAAGGTGGACCTCAATGAGAAGACGGTTTTTGATCTTTATGAAGAGAACAAGCGTACCGGAGCGTTCATAGTAATAGACAAATTGACGAACAATACCGTTGCCGCGGGAATGATAGCCGGAATATCTACAAAGCAAAAAAGAGAGAGAAGCTATACAGAAGCTGAAAAGGCTTTAAACGCATTTGTCAGGGAACATTTCCCCGAGTGGGAGTGCAAGGAGATATGAGTTTTGTCCTTCGTTGATCGTTATTCGTTGTCGGTTATTCGTGATTCGATTTTTGTAATTCAAAACGAGCGGATAACAAGAAGATAATTTATGAATCAAAGATTTTTGAATGTATAAAGAGACCAATCTCCGCTCAATCGCCAAAGGTGTAAGCTGGCGCTTTGTTGCTACCGGAACCACCATCACTATAGTATATGTCTTTTTCGGCAGGCTCGACCTTGCTGTCGCGGCAGGAGTCATTGAGACTGGAGTGAAAATTGCGCTTTACTGGGGGCATGAGAAGATTTGGCAGAAAGTTAGATTCGGCAAAAAACGGATAGATCCTTTCAATGTCTGGTTTACCGGTCTGCCACTTAGCGGAAAGAGTACCATCGCCGACAAACTCTACACAAAACTGCAGAAGCTCGATATTCCTATCGAGCGTATTGATTCGAAGGATATAAGAGAGCTCATTCCCGATCTCGGTTATACCAGGGAGGATCGGAATCGCCATATGAAGCGTATAGGCCACCTGATACAGACCCTGCAGAAAAACTCCATCTCCACAGTTGCTTCATTCGTTTCACCTTACCGGGAGTCGAGAAAAGCGATTCGCACCATGGTCAAAAACAATATCGTAGTCTATGTAAAGGCGGACCTGGAATCATGCAAAAAACGTGACTATAAGGGGGTTTACAAGAGAGCTTTGGACGGTGAGCTTAAAAATTTTACCGGAATAAGCGATGTGTACGAAGAGCCTCAGCATGCCGAGATTGTAATAGATACGGAAAAGACCGATCCTGATGAGGC
>CAYZMY010000132.1:0-3311 GCA_964479605.1 uncultured Campylobacterales bacterium
TTTCGAAGCTTTAGGGGGTTGTAGGGCCGATCAGGCCCTGCCAAATTGCGGGCTTTGTCAGGAATTTGCGTGACAATCAGACAAGTTCAAAAAATGTGACGCTCAAAGCCTGCATGTCCATAACGATGGAGTCGCTTCTTCCATGACACTCAACCTCTTCGCTCTGCAGACTCTTTTTGCTGAAAGATCCCCAGCCGCCATACTCTTCATTTTGGGAGGAGAATATCTCTTTCCATCTGCCCGGTATCGGCACTCCTATGCGAAACTCCCTGTATACGGTATCTGCAAAATTACACACTATCAGCAGCGTCTCTTCGTCGATGTTGCTCTTTCTTATAAAAATCAGTACATTTTTTGACGCATCGGAGGCATCTATCCATTCAAAACCTGCATGTTTTTCGTCGTAAAGATGAAGAGCCCGTTTTGTTTTGTAAAGGGCGTTCAGATCGCTTACCATCTTCTGAAGGCCGGCATGACGCGGTTTCTCCAACAGGTGCCACTCCAGGCTCTCTTTATAGTTCCACTCGCTCCACTGCCCGAACTCACCACCCATAAAAAGGAGTTTTTTCCCCGGGTGTGCCGTCATATAGGAGAAAAGAGTGCGCAGATTGGCAAACTTGACGTTTTCATCACCCGGCATCTTGTTTATCAAAGAGCCCTTCATATGCACCACTTCGTCGTGGCTGAGCGGCAACATAAAGTTTTCGTCGAAAGCGTACCACATACTGAAGGTTATCTGGTTGTGGTGATGCAGCCTGAAAAGCGGGTCGACCTTGAAATATTTAAGGGTATCGTGCATCCATCCCATATTCCATTTGAAGCCGAAACCGAGTCCTCCCGAGTAGACGGGGCGCGTTACCATCGGGTAGGCAGTGGACTCTTCCGCAACCATAAGGATATCTTTGAACGCGCCGTATACGGTTTCGTTCAACTGCTTGAGGAAATCTATAGCATCCAGATTTTCATTACTCCCGTACTTGTTCGGAAGCCACTCTCCCTCTTTGCGTGCATAGTTGAGATAGAGCATGGAAGCTACAGCATCGACCCTGATTCCGTCTATATGATATTTTTCCAGCCAGTACATGGCGCTTGAAATCAGAAATGCGCGGACCTCGTTGCGGCCGTAGTTGAATATGGCGCTGCTCCACTCCGGGTGGTAACCGAGTCTCGGGTCCATATGTTCATAGAGGCAGGTTCCGTCGAAATTTATGAGGCCGTGGCCGTCGGTAACGAAGTGTGAAGGCACCCAGTCCATAATTACGCCTATACCGCGGCTGTGCATCGTGTCTACAAAGCTCATAAAATCCTGCGGTGTTCCGTAGCGCGCAGTCGGTGCGAAGTAACCGGTTACCTGGTATCCCCATGACCCTTCGAACGGGTATTCGGTTATAGGCATAATCTCAACGTGCGTGTAGTTCATTTCGTTCAGATAGTCCGCCAGCTCTTCAGCCGCCTCAAGATATGTGAGAGAACGGTTCCCCTCTTCCACCTTTCTTCGCCATGATCCAAGATGCACTTCGTATATGCTTATCGGTTTGTCGTGACCGTTTTTACCGCTTCTTAGCTCCATCCAGGTATCATCGCGCCATCTGTAGTCATCTATGCTCCAGATACGCGAAGCGGAGTGCGGAGGTTTCTCGGCATACCTTGCATAGGGATCTGCTTTTTCGAATGTACGACCCTCTACCGAAGAGACTATATGGTACTTATAGGTCTGCCCCTTCTGCACACTTTCTATAAACCCTTCCCAGATTCCGGATCCGTCATCGCGCATTCTCAGGTGGTGGGCCGAAGGGTCGTATGAATTGAAATCTCCAACGACACTAACGGCGGAAGCGTTTGGGGCCCATACGGCGAAGTATACCCCGCCGACACCGTTACGCTCCATGATATGCGAACCCAGTTTGTCATAGAGTTTTACGTGTGTTCCTTCCTTGAAAAGGTAGATGTCTAGTTCGCTGAAGCGTGTAATGTCGTAATAAATAGTGCTCATATTGTCACCTGTGCCTTGCCGATCGTTTTGTGTAGTATGCCCATAAATATATATCTTCATACGCCTTTGCGGAGTGTTCCCAGTCGAATCTGGCCTCCATGGCCCTTTTTTGCATTGTGCTGTATTCATCACGCTCGTAGCGATAAATATCGCATGCCCATTTTACCGTTGCATGCAGCGCATCGGCGGTGGCATCATGAAATTTGAATCCGTTTCCGTCAGCGGTCGCCGGATCGTAGTTGCTTATTGTATCGTCGAGGCCGCCTGTGGCGCGGACTATGGGAAGAGTTCCGTAACGAAGAGAGTATATCTGGTTCAGTCCGCAGGGTTCAAAGAGTGAGGGCATTAGAAACAGATCGCATCCCGCCTCTATTTTGTGGGCAAGCTCTTCGGAGTAGCCGATATGACATCCGAAACTGTCCGGATAGCGCCGGGCGACATCACTGAAGAATCCTTCCGCCCACTTTTCACCTGTTCCGAGCATAACGAACTGAGCATCCAGATGAGCCAGCCCCTCGATCGCTCCGGCTATGAGGCCGATTCCTTTCTGCTCGGCAAAACGTCCCACGAATCCTACAAGAGGGACGTCGTCTCTTAGCGGCAGACCGAAACGCCCCTGAAGCTCCCTTTTGCACAGAGCCTTGCCTGACAAGTCGTCTATGTCGTAATTTGCGGCTATGTGCGGATCTGAAGAAGGGTTCCACTCGGAGTAGTCTACACCGTTGAGTATGCCGAAGAGTCGGGCGGAGTGAGCCCTTATATGCCCGTCGAGACCGAATCCGAATTCCGGTGTCTGAATCTCCGCGGCGTACTTTCTGCTTACCGTAGTTACGGCATCTGCGTTTGCGATGCCTCCTTTAAGAAGATTTAGGCCGTCCATCGCCTCCAGTTCATGCGGATTGAAGTGCTCCCAGCCGATCTCCGCCACATCTACGGCTCCTTTGAAAAAGTGGCCCTGATGCTGAAGATTGTGTATCGTAAGTATGGTCGCCGCATCTTTGAAACGCTCATCGAAAGCGTATCTGGTTTTCTGTAAAACGGGCTGCAAAGCGGTATGCCAGTCGTTCGAGTGGATTATATCGGGGGTGAAGTCGAGCTTACGCGCGAGTTCGAAAGCGGCTTTGCTAAGAAAGATGAACCTGTTGTCATTGTCTTCATAGCTGAATCCGTTATCGTCGGCATAGAGTCCGGAGCGCCCGTAAAAGGCTTCGTGGTCTATAAAATAGACCTCTACGTCGCTACCGGGCAATACGGTTTTGTAGATGCCGGCCCACAGGGTCCCCATCGGGCCCATAGGCACGCCGAGAGCTCCGGGAAC
>CAYZMY010000133.1:0-3305 GCA_964479605.1 uncultured Campylobacterales bacterium
CGAGCTGGTTTTGAACCGAACCGATATCCGAACGTGTTCTGTCAAGCTGCGCAAGTGCGTGGTCCGCCTTCTTGATGGTCAGCTGTGCCGCATCGTAAGTAGTGACATCTGCAGTCGAAATACTGTTGGCTACACTGGTAGTGCCTGCTGTAAAACCTGCATCGCCAGGAGCAGTACCGGCAATAGTGATCGCATTGTCTGATTCAAGCGAAATGACGCCCGCATTTACCTCTTCAAGCGCGGCGGCAGCTCCTCCGTTAACGGAAGCGCTGGTCATACCGAGTGCAGTCGCGTCTGCTGCAGCGATAACGGCACCTCCGGCTGCTGTTGTGGAGAGATCGATATCCCATCCGTCTTCGGAAGTTAGCTTAAGCTTTCCGCCGTCGACTATGCTGGCCGTCACACCTGTCTGATCGGTGATTCTGTTGATCGCCGCTACAAGAGTACCGGTAGAGTCATTGGCGCTGAATGTAACATCACCAAGATCGATTCCGTTGATAAATACCGAACCTGCCGCAATCGTACCGCCGGCTACACCGGCATCACCCTGAACTGTCGTACTCGCTGTTGCTGTAACGCCTGTCTGGGATTTGACCGAGTTGATTGCATTCATCTTCGCCCATGCAGAAGTATCTGCCTGACCGAGAGCGTTATCCGTACCTGCCGCTGAAGCTCCGACATCGACACCGTTAACGAGAAGTTCACCTGCCGCAAGAGCACTTGCTTCATTTACCTGAGAACCTGTCGTCATGGCGAACATTCCCACTACAGTGGTTCTTGCACTGCTTATGGAGATGTTTACAGTCTCATTTGCATAAGCGCCTATCTGGAACTTCTTGTCAGTATATGATCCGTCGAGAAGATTCAGACCGTTGAACGAGGTGGTTTTTGAGATATTATCCGCCTCTTCGAGAAGCCTGTTGATGTCACGCTGAATCGCCATACGTGAATCGGTATTCTGTCCGTCTGAAGCCGCCTGAATGGCTTTGGTGCGTACCGTGTTGATGATGTTGATATACTCATCCAGAGCACCGTCTGCAGTCTGAACCACTCCGATTCCGTCGTTTGCATTGCTGATCGCCTGTCCAAGGCCCTGTGCCTGTGCACGCAAAGAGTCGGCAATCGCCATTCCGGAAGCGTCGTCTGCAGCTTTGTTGATACGAAGACCTGAGCTGAGTCTCTGAAGACTCTTGTCGAGGTTGAGGTTTGTCATTTGTGCATTGCGATGTGCATTCATCGCACCTATGTTTGTGTTAATTCGAAATCCCATGATTTCCTCCTTGGTTAATTTGGGTAAAGAGCATCCTTGCTCTTACATACCAAATCGGATAAATGGAAAAATTGTTTAGGGTGCCGTTTTCAATTTTTGAAAACGGCTGTAGAGGAGGAAGTTATTTTTTGGCGGCGGCTACCTGGGCGTCTATCATAGACTGAAGGGACTGGAAGGATGAGTTGAGTTTTCCTATCAGCGCATCATAGGAGGCGAAACGTTTCGCCATAACTTCATATTTTGTCTCTATGGAGTTTAGAGATCTCTCCCTTCGTTCCTGAAGAGCTTTCTGGCGCTCTTTCAAAGAGGTGTCGAGGTTTGAGAGAAGCGAGTCTCTGCTGGTTGCGGCATCTGAAAGATAATCTTTCAAAGATGCAAAAATTCCCGGTCTGTTCTCATCTCCGGCGAAAGCTTCAGAGACTGTATCGGTATCGTTTTGCAAAGCGGCAATCAGTTTGCCGGAATCAAAGCTCATAACTCCGTCTCTGGTCACATCTATTCCAAAGTCGGCCAACCCTTTGCCGTTCGGTGCGGTACCCAGGGCGATCCTGCTCAAAGAGAGTTTGAGTGAAACAATCGTACTGTCACCCTGAAAGATTCCGGCACGCTTGTTCTCCGCATCATACTTGGTTACGCTTCCAACTTCGCTCATAAGGTCATTATACTGGTCTACAAATCCCTGCACCTGATCCGCAATAGATTCATTGTCCTGTTTTATAGAAACCAGATTGTGTGCCGTACTTTCGTTTTTCAGTGTCAGTGTCATGCCCGTTACCAGATCGTCTACACTGTTTGACGAGCGGACTATGTCGATTCCGTTGAATGTAAAAAGCGCATCCCGCGCATCCTGCACGCTGGCCTCCGGAATTGTAAGATCCAAAAAATCGTCATTTGCAGTTGCGGCATCCCCGTCATCGAACGAAAAGCTCATAACCTGATCCGCACCGGTCTGTGAAGTTTTCAATATAAGTCTGTAAGGATCCGTACCGCCCGTATTCAGAAGCGTTGCATCGACTTTTCCGCCCATCTTGGCATTTATAAGCTCTTTCAACTCTTTTAAAGTGGTGCCTGCGCTTACCGTGAACGTAGTGGCCTGACCGTCGATATTGATGGTCATATCGGTGTCGACGGTCGTAACGGAGGCGCTTTCAGATGCAAAGCCCTTGGACTGCTTTATATCCGACCTCGCAAGATTTTTTACCACAATATCCATATCCTGCGCTTTGGTGCCGTCCTCTACCGAAACTTCGACATCCGACCCGTCCACATCGACAGTGCGTTTTGCGAAGAGAACAGTATCGGAAAGCTCAAAAAGCGCACTCTTCATCGAAGCGGTCATAGTGATGATCTTGCCCAGTTCGGCCTCTCTTTTCTGTACATCCTCTATCTGTCTGTCGAGCGGCTTTATCTGAGCATCCTCATCGACTTTTCTGAGTTTGTCGATAATATCGTAACTGAGTGCCCCGCTGCTTCCCAGTCCAAGGGAGCTGAGTGCTCCTAAATTTGCCATTTTTCAATCCTTTGTTTGGCTTGTCTGCTAATATATCGTCCGAATCTTAAAACAGTTTAAGACGGCTTTATTACGAACGAAGTCACTGCATCAAAACTTTCACTCTATCGGTTGGTGCGGTAATATGTTAGAATTGCACCCGTTAAACCATTCACTACCATATATATTAGGAATCTGTATTGAAAAACCTCATCATAGTCGAATCACCCGCCAAAGCTAGAACAATAAAAAACTTTCTGGGCAAAGATTACGAAGTCATTGCATCCAAAGGGCACATCAGGGACCTGCCCAAACACAGCTTCGGTATAAAGCTCGAAGACGACAGATTTGAACCGCAGTATCGTGTGGACAAGGAGCACAGCGCCATTGTCAAGCAGATGAAGGATATGGCCAAAAAGAGCGAAAATGTCTATATAGCGACGGATGAAGACCGCGAAGGAGAAGCTATCGGCTACCATATAGCCAAAGCGATAGGAAAAGATCCCGAAGAGCTTCCGCGTATCGTTTTCCACGAAATCACAAAGA
>CAYZMY010000134.1:0-3301 GCA_964479605.1 uncultured Campylobacterales bacterium
TTGCCGCCGGTATTATGTTCAGAGAGTTTACGCCGCTCATAACTACGAACCAGACA
Organism: uncultured Campylobacterales bacterium; assembly: GCA_964479605.1. Lineage (GTDB taxonomy): Bacteria > Campylobacterota > Campylobacteria > Campylobacterales > Hydrogenimonadaceae > Hydrogenimonas. Next base: position 57 of record CAYZMY010000134.1, read on the forward strand.
GCGAACCATGGGATGACCAGTTTCACTTTACTGGATTCCGCTCCGCTTTTTTTTGCGGCCATGGATATGATGATGCCCAGAATTATGAGGACCGGTGCGATCATCATTACCCTTGTCATCTTGACTATTACCGCATCATTTGCCGCAACGCTTCCTACGGCGTCTCCCGCCGCAACGACCTGTGCCACTTCGTGAACGGTACCGCCGACATAGATTCCGTAAGCGGCATGGTCCATTCCGAGAATGCCGCTTTCAAAAAGCATTGGGTACAGAAACATCGAAATAGTGCCGAAAAGCACAACTGTTCCCACAGCGACGGCACTTTTGTGCGGTTCGGCTTTCAGTACCGGTTCTGTAGCCAAAACGGCCGCGGCTCCGCATATTGAACTGCCGGCAGCAGTAAGAACGGAAGTGTCTCTGTCGAGTTTGAAGAGTTTCATACCTGCCCAGCTTCCAAGAATGAACGTACTTGTAAGCATTACGGTGGATACGACAAATCCGGCCGTGCCTACCTCCATTATCTGCTGGAAAGTGATTCTGAAGCCGTAGAATATGATAGCCAGCCTCAGAAGCTGTTTTGCCGAAAAGACAATTCCCGGCACCCACTCTTTGGGAAGTTGATTGCGCAGGGTGTTGGCGTAAAACATTCCGAGCAGTATGCCGATAATAAGCGGGCTGATAGCCAAATGTTTTATGAAGCCGATCTGGGAAATCTGTATTGCCGCTATCGCAAAGAGTGCAACAAAAAGTATACCGTTGAGTGTGTATCTGATATTCTCTTTTGAAAAAGCCATCTGCATCCTTCTAATGGGTTGAGTAGCACGAAACTAAATTCTATCCTTAAATCGGCATTTTAGTATAAAAAAAACAATAAGTAAAATAAAATATATATGATATAATAATAAAAATAACTGAGAACAGAGGGGGCGTCGTGAAAATTTCAATTCGCCAGATGGAGATATTCCTGGAAGTCGCACAGGTCGGGCACCTGACCAAAGTTGCCGAAAAACTGGGACTCAGCCAGTCAGCGGTCTCTATGTCTATAAAAGAGCTGGAAAACATTATCGGCTACAAACTCTTCGACAGAATAAATAAAAAACTGGCGCTTAACGAAAAGGGGCGCGCATTCGCGGATGCGATAGCCCCTCTGGTGTCCAAGCTCGAAGATATAGAAGAAGAGTTTAAAAACGATGAAAACAGCGGTGAACTTCTTGTGGGCGTCAGTACGACAATAGCGGATTATCTGATTCCCCCGATCATCTGCGACTATATGAAAGCGTTTCCGAATGTAAAAATAAAACTCAAAGTGGGCAATACCAGAGATATTGTCCGCATGATTGAAGCAGGAAGCGTGGATATAGGCTTTGTTGAAGGGAAAGTGGAGTCGACAGCGATAAAACAGGAGATCGTTGGGCTCGACGAGCTGATAGTGGTTACGGGAAACAAAGACTACTCCGACAATGAAAAGGAGTATTTTATAGACACGCTGCTGGAAAAACCGTGGATCCTTCGGGAAGAGGGTTCCGGAACGCGCGAAGTATTCCTTACGCATCTTGGAGATATGGCAGCGCAGGTAAATCTGTTTCTGGAGCTTGGGCATCCGGAATCTATAAAAAATATGCTGATCCAAAGCAGGAGCTGTTTCAGCTGTCTGCCGCGCGTAAGTGTAATGAAAGAGCTCGAGCGCAAAGAGCTCTACGAGGTCAAGATAAAGAAGATGAAGTTCGAGCGCCACTTCCTTCTGATCTATCACAAAGACAAGTATAAAACGACCCTGCTGAACAAGTTTATCTACTTCATCAGGATGCAGTTAGGAAAGATTCTTCAGCGCTGATTCGTACTCTTCGGGTCTGTTTATATTGAAAAACGGATCGTCGAAAGGAAACTTTACATATAGAGTTTTCGACATCTTCAGAATGTCGGTGAGCCGGTAGTTCCCTTCATCCGCAGCTTTCTGTATGGCCGGAAGTATGGAACGGCTGTATATTCCGCACATGGGATGAGCTCCTCCCGGGCTTTCAGCCACTACCGCATCGGATTTTTTGCCTTTGGCGGCTTTGACAAGTTTCTCAATCTCTTCTATCCCCACAAACGGAGTATCTACACTGAGAACAAAAACGGTATCGTCCGTAAGATTCTCGAATATTCTTATGAGTCCTGCGGAAGGGGCGTAAACGTTCAAATCTGGGTTGTCGAGTATAACCGGAGCATCGAACGGAAATTTCTCCCTTTTTGCGCTGAGGTACACGGTATTGAAGCAGGATTTCAGACGGCGGTACTGAAACTCTGCGAGTGTCGAAAAGCCGCAAAACGGCAGGAGTGCCTTGTCTTTGCCCATACGCGAGCTCCTGCCCCCGGCAAAAATTACGCAGGGTATCTCAAAACGTCTCATGGCTAAAGATTCAAAACCGCGTTGAGAGAATCTTCGAAAGGCTCTTCGTCAAAGCCGTACTCCTCTATAAGAGTGTAGGCTCTTTTGATGTTTTCATCCTCTATTTTGCCGTTTGCCCCGACAAGGGTTTTTGCGACATTTAAAAAGCTTGCCCCATTCTTTGTCTCCTCATCTGCGGCATCTTCGGGGGAGGTTGCAAATCTTACAAGATGCACAAGGTCCGAGGAGAAGTGCCACTTATGGAAGAGTGTGGCGGCTACGTCGCTGCTGCGGCTGCCGCATACCTGCATCTCCGCCTCTTCGACGCCGCTTTCGTCTACTATTCGGGAGAAGGTGTCGCTTTGGCCGCTGTTTTGAAGGTAGTGGCTTATTACAACCTGCCCGATATCGGACAGAAAGGCGGCCAGCCCTACACTGCCGAGAAGCGAACGCTCGGTTTTTGAGAGCCACCTGTTCAAAAGAGCGCTGACAAGCTCCACTCTTTTGGAGTATTCCGCGGCAGAGATACCGTATGGCGAGACATCTATCGGCACCGTAGAGGTTGCCGCAAGGTGTATGGCGAAGTTTCTTACCGTATCTTTGCCGAGCAGTGATACCGCCTGCTGTATATTTGTAACTTCCCTGCTAAGTCCGTAAAGGGGCGAGTTTGCCAGCTTCAGTATATTTGCCGCCATTGTAGGGTCGCCCTCTATCGCTTTCGCCATATCCGCAACGGAGCTCTCTTTGTCCGAGTAGACCCTCTCTATCGCCCCTATAGACTCCGGAAGCGTAGGAATATGCTCTATCTGCTCGATTAGCTCTTTTCTCATTAGTTCAGCCTTTGTTGGTATGGGTGAAAAAATCACGTTTCAGA
>CAYZMY010000135.1:0-3300 GCA_964479605.1 uncultured Campylobacterales bacterium
TAAATAGGAATTATTTGGCGTTTCACTATAAAGCAAGCTGACAAAGGGGGCGGTCAAAGCAGTTTTCAGCTCATATTCGGAAGTTCACACTGTGGGGTTGTAGCAAAAACAAGTGTGGCTATGGTGCCGCTCTTTCCGTCAGTTCTGTTTTTCAAAAAGATACGTGCCCCCATGGCGTCCGCCGCGGATCTTGCCAGAAATAGTCCCAGGCCGGCTCCCGGGGCGTTGCCGACTCTTTTAAACGGCGCAAAGAGGTCTATCGACTCATCTATGCCGGGACCTTCATCTATGACTTCCAGCTTTATCTTGTTTTCGTCCATAAGCCTGGTTTTAAGAAGTATGGTTTTTCCTTCCGGTGTGAATTTGATCGCATTTTGCAGGAAGTTTTGTAAAATCTGGTTCAGCAGAGTCGTCTGAATAAGACCGGTCAGCGAATCCGGCTCAAGATCCATAACAAGATTTCTCTTTTCCGCTTTGGCCAGAAGTGTGAAGTCCTCTCCTTTTTTTCGGATAAATTCGATTATATCGACCTGCCGGGGTAGTTCGAAGTGGGCACCTTCGAGTCGTCCTATCTCGAGGATGGAGCCTATCATCTGGTTAAGCTCCAGAATCGTTTTGTTGGCAAGCTGAAGCGCCTCTATATATTTTTCAGGTTCACGCCGTTTTATCAGAGTGACATCGTTTTTTAGTTTCATTACGTTGAGCGGAGTCTTCAGCTCATGAGCAGCACCTATAAAGAGCTCTTTTTGGTACTTTACGAAAGTCTGGATACGGTTGATAAGGCGATTTATTGATTCGCCCAGCGGTACGAACTCTTCAGGAAGCGCGCGGGTGTTTATGGTAGTGAGAAAATTCTCATTCAGGGTGGAGAGTTTTTTGCTCATGCGTGTAATCGGAACCAGAAGCATGGCGGAGAGGCCGAACGCGTAAAGAACGATAAGTATGAGGCTGATAAGGTTTATGACGATTATCGAGCGCAGAATCTTTTTGAGCATTTTCGCCATACCGGTTATATCTTTTGTCATAAGAAGATATGTCTGGGCCTTGAAATTGTACGGGTAGATCAGTTCCAGATAAAACTTTCCGTTATCTTTGCGTTCACGCCACTCAATGGAGCTGTAAAAATGGTGAGGTGCTCCAATCACCTCTGCGCTGATCTGAAGGGCGTTTTTAAGGTTTTTGGCATCTATTTTCTCACCCTCTTCATAGTCCGGAAAAGTCCTTACAATATAGCGGGCCTGGTTTACAAGCTCTTGTGAAAGTTCATCGTAGAGCGACTGCTTTATATAGGTATAGAGCATCGTGGAAAATATGATCAGTAGAATGGACGAGGCGATAATAAGTTGTGTAAGAAACTGGTTGCGGATACTGCGGTTTCCGGCCATCAATCACCTTTGCGGTCCAACGATTTTGGAAAAATTTTTAGGATTCAGATGTACTTTTCTATGCTGTTGAAGCCCGCCGCAAAGAGGGGCGGGCCGTGGAGCCGGTACAGTTGAGGAGCCGGCTTTCGTTACTGTTACTCTTCGCTGTTTTTTTGCGGGTAGCAGAATCGGTATCCGCGTCGGCGTACCGTCTCTATAGTCTGAATACCGAGAGGTTTGTCCATCTTCTGTCTGATCTGGTTGATAGCAACTTCAATAACGTTCGGTGTTACCAGTTCCGGCTCTTCCCAGATAGCATCGAGCAGCTGCTCTTTTGAGACTATCTCTTCTCTGTGGCGCGCAAGGTGTGTGAGTACTTCGAAAGGTTTACCCTTGAGCTCTATCTCTTTGCCGCGGTAGACCACTTTCTCTTCCTGCGGGTTGATGCTCAGGTCGTCTATCTCGATAACATTGCTTCCGCCGAATCTGAGGCGTGCTTTGATACGGGCGATAAGTACATCGAAATCGAAAGGTTTTTTGATGTAGTCATCTGCGCCTGCTTCCAGTGCCTCTATCTCGCTCTCTTTGTCGTCTCGGGCCGATAGTATGATGACTGCTGTTTTCGGATTGTTCTGTTTCGCTTTTTGTATCAGTTCGAGTCCGTTACCGTCCGGAAGCATCCAGTCGGCAAGAATAAGATCATAGTTTCTAATGTCCAGGTAGTAGTCGCCGTCTTTATAATTTTCAGCTGAGTCTGTTTGATAGTTGAATTCGTTGAGTCCTTCGGAGAGGGTCTTGTTGACGGTGGTTTCATCTTCTACAATCAGTATACGCATGGTATAAGGTCCTTGTGGTGTGAAATTTAAGCGGGATTATAGCATATTTTTAGCTAAATTTAAACTCTTTTTCAAAAATCTTTAAAGATAAGAGCGAAAATCGGAGACGCAAACGCGGCAATTTGGGAGTATATCGGGTTTAAAAATGGCAATTTCTATTGTTTCAATCCCGGGGAAATTTTCTCTCATTTTTTCAAAAAGTCTATCAAGAGCCTCTTCGATCAGCTGAAATTTTCCATCTTTCACTGTAGTTTCAAGAATTTTTGCAGCTTCTGCATAATCGAGGTAACTTCCCTCTTTGTAGCTGTAACTGATCTCACAGTCGATCTCTATGCGCTGGGGGGTTTGTCGCTCAAAATCGAGGATTCCCAGAATCGCTTCGAAGCTCAGATTTTTGATAGATATCTTCACGCTACACGGGTCTCCTTGCCGCTGAAGAGGCGTATAATGTTGGGGATATGCTTGTATACAACTATAATGGATATTATCCATATGGGAGCGTGTGAGTGAATATTCGGTACGTCAGGATATATAATGTAGCTGGCTACAATGAATACAATCAGCGCTCCGAGCGATGCGAGCGAGGATATGCGCAGAGTTTTGCCCAATATATACCATGCGGCTATCGCTATCGCCGCCACCATAGGCATCATGAAAGCCAGGACTCCGACACCTGTAGCGACACCCTTGCCCCCTTCGAACATCAGGTATGGGCTGAAACAGTGGCCGGCTACGGCAAGCACCGCGATGGCCCAGAGCGTTGCATCCGGCATTCCGGAGAGTTTGGCTACAAGCAGTACCGCCACACCTTTCAGCGCATCGAGGATGACTGTGGCTATGGCAAGCTTTTTGGCCAGTTTCGGATTTTTCTCCTTGACGACTCTAAGGACATTGGTCGCCCCGATACTCTGGCTGCCGCTCTCTTTGATATCAACTCCGGCGAAAATCTTTGCCAGAATGAGACCGAATGGAATCCCTCCGATCAAAAATGCCGCAAGATAAAAGATTATATTCGGGTTTGTCAGAAAATCCATAGTGACCTTTTATGGTAAAATTGCGCAATTATAGAATAATATTGGTTACAACGCCATTAAGGATAG
>CAYZMY010000136.1:0-3285 GCA_964479605.1 uncultured Campylobacterales bacterium
AAGACTGCAACAGGCGCATAGAGACCAACCCTATAAGAGTGCTAGACTGCAAAAATGAAACTTGCCGCACCCTTTTGGCTGACTCCCCCGTTATAGCGCAAAATCTGTGTGATGAGTGCGACAGGGATTTTGGAACCCTTACCTCTATGCTCGACTCTCACGGCATAGAGTATGAACTGGACCCGAAGCTCGTCAGAGGTTTGGACTACTACACCCGCACCGCTTTCGAATTCGTAAGCAGTGAAATAGGTGCTCAAAGTGCGATTGCAGGCGGCGGACGTTACAACCGGCTCGTTGAGTTTCTGGGCGGCAAGCCTACACCCGCCGTGGGCTTCGCACTCGGAATTGAACGTATCATCGAGCTTGTAAAGCTCCCCGAAAGAGGAAGGAGCGGAGTCTACCTCGGCGTCATGGAGCCCGAGGCGATAGGCACGATTTTGAAAATAGCACACAAGAAGCGTGCCAAAGAGAGGGTCTATGTGGAGTATTCCAAACGCTCTTTGAAAGCGCACCTCAAAGCTGCCGACAGGATGGGGGCGAAAATCTGTGCCGTAATCGGCGAAGAGGAGCTTCAAAACTCCCAAATCTGGGTAAAAGATCTTGAAACCAAAGAGGAGCGGCAAGTTGGAGTCGATCGGTTTGACTGACCCCGCCAAAATCTACGGCATCGATATCTGGGGGGAGAACAACTTCATCGTCGAAGATGGTGTGGTAAAGATAAACCACGGATGCAGACCATCTCTGGTTGAAATTACAAAGAAGATGCGCAGGAACGGCTTCAAAGGGCCTCTGCTTCTGCGCTTCCCGCACCTGGCCGAAAAGAACGTACGAAGGCTCTTCTCCCACTTCGAGAGGGCAAAGAAGGAGTTCGGCTACAGCGGTAAGTTCAAAGCTGTCTTTCCGCTCAAAGTAAACCAGCTCCCCGGATTCGTCATTCCGCTGACGGAGGCTACGAAGGATCTCGACTACGGCCTCGAAGCGGGCAGTAAAGGCGAGCTGATTCTCGCCATGGCCTATACGAATCTCGGAAAGCCCATAACGGTGAACGGCTTCAAAGACCGCGAGATGATAAGCATAGGTTTCCTTGCCGCAAAGATGGGCCATAATATCACCCTTACGATCGAAGGGATCAACGAACTGGAGCTTATCATCAAAGAGGCTGCCAGAATGGGTACTCCTGTACCGAAGATAGGACTGAGAATCAGGCTTCACACCGGCGGAATCGGCATATGGGCAAAAAGCGGCGGCTACAGCTCCAAATTCGGACTCACCTCAACAGAGCTGCTTGAAGCTATGGACCTTTTGAAAAAGCACGGACTGACCGACAGACTCTCCATGATCCACTTCCACATCGGATCGCAGATGAACCACATCTCGCCGCTTAAAAAGGCGATCCGTGAAGCGGGCAACATATACGCAGAGCTTAGAAAAACGGGGGCCGACAATCTGCGCGCCATCAACATAGGAGGCGGGCTCGCGGTGGAGTACAGCCAGCACGAGGGGCGCTCGAGCAGAAACTACACCATCGAAGAGTTTACGAACGATGTCGTATTCCTCCTAAAAGAGATTTCCCAATCCAAAGGGGTTCGGGAGCCGACAATCTTTACCGAGTCCGGAAGATTCGTCGCTGCCGCTCATGCGGTTCTTGTAGCCCCCGTTCTCGAACTCTTCAGCCAGGAGTACAGCGAAAAGATCCTGCGCCTGAAAGAGCAGAACCCGCCGCTGGTGCAGGAGCTCTACGATCTGTACAGCACCATAACCGCCAAAAACGCCAGAGAGTACCTTCACGATGCGCTGGACCATATGGAGTCGCTTCTTACCCTTTTCGACCTGGGCTACATAGATCTTACCGACCGTGCGAATACGGAAACTCTGGTTCACCTCATAATCAAAAAAGCTCTTGTACTGCTGAGAGACAAACCCTCAAAAGAGATAAGAGATATTCTCGACAGGGTTCAGGAACACTATCTGGTCAACTTCTCCCTGTTCCAGTCTCTGCCGGACTACTGGGGTCTTGGTCATACATTTCCGGTTATGCCGCTGGACAGGCTTGAACAACAGCCGAGCAGATCGGCCAGCCTCTGGGATATAACGTGTGACAGCGACGGGGAGATAGCTTTCAATATAGATAATCCGCTCTATCTGCACGATGTGGATGTGGAGAGAGAGGAGTATTTTCTGGGCTTTTTCAATGTAGGAGCCTATCAGGAAGTGCTGGGAATGCGTCATAACCTCTTTACCCATCCGACCGAAGCCACTATTCGTTTTGGGGAAGATGGAGAATACACGATCGAAAACATATTGGAAGCTCAGAATATTATGGATGTTCTGGATGATTTCGACTATGATACAAAAGATATAGAGCGCAGAATAAGAGAGCAGATAGAGGAGTCTGCTACAATAAGTAAAGATGAGCGTAAAGAGATACTCGGCGAGCTTTATCTTTACTTAAGTGAAAATGGTTATCTTAGGACCATCAATTTTAATGAAAAATGAGCATGAAGGTGTCTTTTGCGTAACATATGCCATGCAACGATCATTAATAAAAAAACAGCAGTCGGCACCAGGCTGCTTCATGAAATCAAATATTAAGGAGGCCGAGCGTGCCCTCACTTGTGCGCCTGATTATCGAAGATATTAACAGCATCTACAAACGCGACCCAGCTATCAGATCGAGAATAGAGATATTTTTCAACTATCCCGGTGTATGGGCCATCGCCAATTACAGAATCGCCCACAAAATACATACAAAAGGGTTTGCGCTGCTTGCAAGAATGTGGATGGGAATAGCTCAGCTCTTTACCAACATAGACATCCATCCGGCAGCGACTATAGGCAGGCGAGTATTCATAGACCACGGTATAGGCGTCGTCATAGGCGAAACGGCTATCATAGGCGACGATGTGACGATCTACCAGGGAGTTACACTCGGAGGCGTCTCTTTGCATCCGGGTAAACGCCACCCTACGGTTGAAAACGGCGTAGTAATAGGCGCCGGAGCCAAAATTCTGGGCAATATAACGATAGGTGCAAACTCCAAAATAGGTGCAAACTCAGTCGTAGTCCGTTCCGTGCCGCCAGAGTCTACAGCGATCGGAATCCCTGCAAAAGTGATAACCAAAGGGCGCGACAAAAGCCCTCTCAGCCACAACAAGCTTCCGGATATCGATAAGGAGCTCTTCGAATATCTGCTAAAACGTGTAGCCGTCATAGAGCATATTCTCGCTCCGGAGCACAAAGAGCTTCTCGAAGAGGATCAGAAACTCGACGAGATATACGACGCCT
>CAYZMY010000137.1:0-3261 GCA_964479605.1 uncultured Campylobacterales bacterium
AGAAACAACGTCAGAATGCCGTATAGAATATATATGAACCATGTCCTCGATTACGAAGGCTACCGCTTTTTCCAATCCTCTTACGATATGGACGAGAAGGGTACCGTGCTATCGGTCAACCATGACCCCGGTACATGGCCCACATATTTCGGATACCTGCTGCTGACGATCGGAATGTTCGGCTCCATGCTCGTACACTCGAGCCGTTTCCAGACCCTCATGCGAAGGGCCAGAGATCTTCAGAAGCTGGCGAAAAGGTGCGCCGCGGCTTCAGTTATGCTTCTGGCGCTTTTCGGCACGCACAACCTCCATGCCGCCGATCCGGCTGCGGAACTTCCGAAAATCCAAAAAGAGCATGCTGAAAAATTCGGCTTCTTGCTGGTACAGTCTCGCGACGGCCGTATAGAGCCGGTAGATACGCTTGCGAGAGAGATACTTCGAAAAGTGAGCCGAAAAGAGAAGATATTCGGCATGAACGCCGATCAGGCGTTTTTGGGGATGATAGTCCGCCCTGAAGCGTGGCAGAAGGTTCCGGTAATCAAGATTTCCAACAAAGGGATCAACAAAATAATCGGAATCGCTCCGGGGAAAAAGTATGCCGCCTTCGACGACTTCTTTACCGGTTCAAAAAAGAGAGAGTACAAACTGGCCGGTCTCGTCGAAGAGATTTCACGCAAACGCCCCGCACAAAGAAGTACGCTCGATAAAGAGATCCTCAAAGCGGATGAACGTGTAAATGTTCTTTACATGTCTTTCAGCGGATCTTTGCTGCGTATCTTCCCCGACCCAAAAGACAAACTGGGCCGATGGTACTCCCCCATAGGAGCCATAAAAGAGTTTGACCAGAAAAATGCGCAGTTCGTGCAGGCTGTTCTTGCAAGCTATTTCAGCAACATCGACGATGCTCTTGCCGACGGAAACTGGAGCAGGGCGGACAAGGCTCTGGATGTGATAAAGAGCTATCAGCAGTTCTACGGTGCTGCTGTGATTCCCGGCAAAAACAAGATCGATGCAGAGATCATGATGAACCGCTACAAACCGTTTGAGAGTCTGGTTCCGCTCTATTTCGGTGTAGGTTTCATTCTGCTGATTCTTTCAATTTTCCACATCGTAAAGCCGAAATTCAACCTTAAATGGCCTGTCAGAATCTCGATGACGCTTCTTATAGCCGGCTTTTTCGTACATACGGCCGCACTGGGGCTGAGGTGGTATATTTCCGGCCACGCCCCCTGGAGCAACGGCTACGAATCTATGCTCTACATAGCGTGGGCCACGCTGCTTGCAGGGTTCATATTTTCCAAACAGTCGCCTATCACTCTGGCGGCTACCGGAATACTTGCCGGACTCATACTCTTTGTCGCACACCTGAACTGGCTCGATCCCGAAATCACGAACCTCGTTCCGGTACTTAAATCGTACTGGCTCATGATACACGTTTCGTTAATTACCGCAAGCTACGGTTTCCTTGGGCTCGGCGCGCTTCTTGCATTCATTACGCTGTGGCTATACATCATCAAACACGGTGAGAACAGGGCAGACATAGAGTACTCGATAAGAGAGCTGACGCACATCAACGAGATGAGCCTCATCTTCGGTCTTGCACTTCTTACGGTAGGAAACTTCATGGGCGGCGTCTGGGCCAACGAAAGCTGGGGCAGATACTGGGGATGGGACCCCAAAGAGACATGGGCATTGGCGACCATACTCATATATGCAGCCGTACTGCACCTGCGCTTCTACAAATCGTTCCGCGGGATATTCGCCTTCAATGTAGCTTCGCTGCTGGCCATAAGCTCGGTTGTCATGACATACTTCGGGGTAAACTACTATCTAAGCGGCATGCACTCATATGCGAAAGGCGACACCGTACCCGTGCCGTCGTTTGTCTACTATGTCATCGCAGTCGTAGCCGTCACAGTAGTTCTGGCCTATAGAAAAAGGGAGCTGCTTCCCGTAAACAGATAACAGGTAGGCGGGGAGCCTCCTGTTTCGGTAATCGGGCTACTTTTTAAACCACCCCTTTATCTTTTCGAAAGCCGACTCGAAGATGCTCTCGTGAGGCTTGCTCTCTATGCCGAAACTCTCCTGAAGCTCTCTTAGCAGCTCCTTCTGTTTCTCGTTCAAAGATTTCGGATAGACAAGCCGCACCTGGGCTATGAGGTTGCCGAGACGGCCGCTGTGAACATTCCTGACCCCTTCATTTCTGAAGACGAACTGCTCCTTGTCTTTCGTGCCCTGAGTAAGCTTGAGCTCTTTTTTGCCGCGCAGTGTGGGTATCTCTATCGTGTCGCCGAGCACAGCCTGGGTGAAAAACACCGGAACTTCCAGGTAGATGTCGTCGCCGTGTCTTATGAAATGTTCATCCTCTTCTACGTAGAAGGTAACGTAAAGATCGCCTCGGTGGCCGTCGGGTGCTATGTTCCCGGCGCCGGGGATTCTAAGCCTGTTCCCGTCATCGACGCCTTCGGGAATATCTACAGTAACGGTAGTCTCGACCTCTTCAAAGCCCTGACCCGCACATTTGGGACACTTTTCGCCTATCATCTCTCCGCTGCCGTGGCACTGCGGGCATGTCTGCGCATAGGTCATGAAGCCCTGACGCATATATACCTGCCCCTGCCCGTTGCAGTATTCGCAGGGTTTGACGGACCTGTCTTTCGCCCCCGTGCCGGCACACGCCTCGCATGGCTTTTTATAGCGGTATTTGAGCTCTTTCTTGGTTCCGAAAACCGCTTCTTTGAAGCTAATCTGCATCTGAGCGGAGAGATCCAGATTGTATTTCGCGCCGCTGCGTTTTCTGCCGCGCGCTCCCGTGAATCCGCCGCCGAAAACCGACTCGAAAATGGCGCTCAAATCGTCCATTATATCTTCGTAGCTCTGCCCTTCGAAGCCGTGGAATCCCTGCCCCTCAAGGCCCGCTTTTCCGTAGCGGTCGTATACGGCCCGCTTGCTCTCGTCGCTTAGAACCTGGTAGGCTTCGTTTACGAGTTTGAAATTCTCTTCCGCCTCTTTGTCGTCCGGATTTCTGTCCGGGTGGTACTTAAGAGCCATTTTGCGGTATGCTTTTTTTATCTCTTCCTGGCTGCTTTCGCGTTCAATCTGCAATATTTCGTAATAGTCAAGCTCAGCCAAAAATCTCTCCTGTAAGGTGTTTTGAAGTCATCTGTTTCTGCGCGCGATTTTATCATAATTCACCCAAAAACAGAAATTATTACCGCACCAACAAATAGAGTGAAAATTTTGATGCAGTGATTTCGTTCG
>CAYZMY010000138.1:0-3256 GCA_964479605.1 uncultured Campylobacterales bacterium
TATCTCTCATCCCGGGAGAGCAGGCCCGAAATTTCTGCTGCCGACAGATTCCGCCATGCCCATATCCTTTCCAGGGCCTTTTTGGAGCAGAGCGTCAGGGAGCAGGAGATTGTTCACGACTTTAGAGCATCCAAAGACCTCAAAGAGCTTATCCGTACAGCCGAGCGTTACGGCCTGAGACCTGTCGGAGTGGAGATCGAAAACCTAAACCCTAAAACCGAAAATCTTATTCCTGAAATAAAAAAGATGCCTCTGCCTTCGGCTTCTCTGCTTCAGCAGGCCGAACATATCTCTAAAAGTGCGGCCGCAATAGTGCAGCAGACCGAGCGACCCGAAACCGGTCTTCATCTGAAGAGCAAAACGGTGCAAAAGAGCCGCAATGACATCTCCACTCTTCAGCAGCTGTTGAGCGAACCTGAAGAGAAACATACCCGAATCGAAAAACATAATATAAGCGAGAGTGGAAGAGATATAGATCTTTTAAAACTTCTCTCCGGCCTGGAGAGAGCGGTACCGACGAAGAGTCAGGCATATATCGATGAAAAGAGTCTGCAAGCAGTGACGGCACAACAGCCGCAATCATCCTCTCAGCAGAACGAAACTCTGCCGGATACGGGTGAAGTGGCGGAATTCGGGAGCAGTGAACCCAAAATAAGAGCGGCAGAACATTTAAATCAGAAGATAGTCGATGCGAAAGTAACGGTACGCCACTTTGCCCAGACACTGCAGGAGCAGGTGGAGAACTACAAACCGCCCTTTACACGCATGCAGCTCTCTTTGGATCCCAAAGATCTCGGCAGTGTCGACGTAACGCTCGTAAGCCGCGGCAACAACCTCCATATACAGGTAAACTCGAACCCGACAGCCATCGGCATAATGGCTACCCAGAGCAACGAACTGAAAAATCAGCTCGTCTCTATGGGCTTTACCGACGTGCAGATGCAGTTCAATATGAACCAGCAGCAGCAGGGACGGCATCAGTGGCAAAGTAGCGGCGGAAGCTATAGCGAGAGCGAAGAGCTTCCCGATTTTTACGAATCGCTGGAACTCATAATACCCCAGTACGTCTAAGGAGAAACAGATGGATGTAACAAGCACAATCAAACCGACTCAGGCCGCAGGAGCCGCCGACCAGGTTTTCAATCCGAAAGGGATACTGGGAAAAGATGACTTTTTACAGCTTCTTATTACCGAACTCAAATATCAGGACCCGACAGATCCGATGGATACGGAAAAAATTCTGACCCAGACCTCGCAGTTGGCGACACTCGAAGCGCAGACCAACACCAACGATACGATGAAACAGATTTCAGAAGCATTCAAAAGCTCTTCGCAGTTCAACGCCATAGGTGCCATAGGAAAGATCGCCGATGTAGGAAACAGCGATATCAGGCTCGACGAGAGCGGAAAAGTCGGTTTCGAGGTATATTTTCCCAAAGAAGCCGCTTCCGGAACCCTGCAGATTACCGACGCATCCGGAAACCTCATCAAAAGTGTCGATCTGCCTTCACTCTCTTCCGGAGTGCACCCGTTTGAGTGGGACGGCACCGACGCATCCGGAAACCGTGTGGATGCGGGAGCATATCAGGTACATGTCTCATACAGCACTCCTTCCGGCGAAGAGTTGAGCACAAGAGTCGGACTCTACCCTATCGAATCGGTAAGATTCGACGGAGGGGAGGCCCTTTTGAAACTAGGTTCGCACTATATACCTCTTGCACAGGTCAAAGAGGTATACGGAGGCTGACATGAACAGATCTTTTTATAACGGAATATCCGGCATCAAAACTCATCAGAGCGGCATAGATGTATGGGGAAACAATATAGCAAACGTAAATACCGTAGGATATAAAACGAACCTGCCGGAATTCAGCTCTATCTTTGCCCAGACACTTACAGAAGGGAACGGCTCACCCACGAGTGACCAGATCGGGCTCGGATCGAGGCTTGACTCTACAGCCATCAGTATGGCTCAGGGCACTCTGCAACAGAGTGACAACCCTCTCGATCTCGCCATCCAGGGTGACGGCTGGTTCGGTGTAAGCGGCATGAACAACAGACAGCTTTTCACCAGAAACGGACTCTTCTCTACAAATGCGGACGGTTACATCATAGACGGTTACGGCAATTTCCTTCTCGGAACGAGTGCGAACAATATCAGCTATGCAGCCGATCCTGAAGATCCCGCAAAAACTATTGCCGTTTTGAACAATTCGGTACCGTCAGTGGAACTCTCATCACCGGAAGGGCAGGGGAAACTGCAGCTTCCGGCACGCATGTACTATCCGCCGGAAGCCTCTACAAGAGCCGAATTCAAAGCGAATCTGCCTGTCGACTATCTGCCCGGGCAGAGATTCAACACAAGAGCCGGCCTCATAGCACCGGACGGGTCTAAACATACCCTTACCGTAGTTTTTACAAA
Source organism: uncultured Campylobacterales bacterium (assembly GCA_964479605.1). GTDB lineage: Bacteria > Campylobacterota > Campylobacteria > Campylobacterales > Hydrogenimonadaceae > Hydrogenimonas. The sequence goes on from CAYZMY010000138.1 coordinate 2,423, forward strand.
AAGTGCCACTCAGCCGGCACTAGGCAGTGCATGGGAGTATCGAGCCTATATCGACGATGAGGCGAATCCCTTTTCGGAAGTTACAGGGCAGTTGGAGTTTGACGAGCAGGGCGGGCTCAGAACCGTACCGGCGACTTTTTCCATCGACAACCACGGCGGAGCTGTGGAGGTGACGCTGGGAACCTCGGCCTATGACGGTCTGGTTTCGATCGCCGGGGCGGATATCGCCTCCTCCTCCAATGCCGACGGATTTCCCGAAGGGTACCTCAACGGTTACAGAATCGACCAGGAGGCGAACATCATAGCCTCTTTCAACAACGGGCGGCTGAGTGCCATAGGAAAGGTAGCTATTTTTCACTTCCAAAACGATCAGGGTCTGGAAAAAGCCGGATCAAACATATATATGTCGTCGCCTAACAGCGGAAATGCAACTTTCTTCAAGGATGCGAACGGAAATACCGTACTTGGTGCACATGTGATAAACAATGCGCTTGAAAACAGCAATGTGAGTCTGGCTACCGCGTTGACGGAACTCATAGTGATGCAAAAGGCGTTCGATGCCAGTGCCAAAAGCATCACCACTTCCGATCAGATGATCCAGAAGGCGATCAATATGAAGAAGTAGGAATAGATTTTGCTTGTAAAACCTACAGTTGGAACTGTAACACCGTTTCGAGACTTTAAGGGGCGTCACTACAGATTCTGCCCTGCAAAACTTCGGGCTCTGCCCGGAACTCGGACAATATCGGAAAGTAATAAAACCACTATCAAAGGATAGATAAATGATGCGATCACTCTGGGCCGGCGTATCCGGACTGCAATCTCACCAAATCG
>CAYZMY010000139.1:0-3203 GCA_964479605.1 uncultured Campylobacterales bacterium
ACTTCGGCTATACCGTTCTCAAAGAGTGCGTCAACCGCTCCTCCGAGTGTATTGGTGTGGGCTGTGGCACGGACCTTCTCTTTTGAGGTCTCTACATCTCCCGTTACCGCTATGGAGCCATTCATATGCTGTTTGGTCAGGAAGAAGAGTTTGTCCAGATCGGCAACTTCGGTCTGGTAGTCCGCTGTGAGGGCTCCCTTTTTTATATCGTATGTAAGAGCTTTCGAAGATAGGGTCGCGATGGAGGATATGAAGTCAACTTTCGATACGGCTTTACTCCCTTTGAGACGGGTATTTACGTCGCCTTTGAATGTTAGGTTCGACGGAACGGATATGTTGAAGTCGCTTTTGACCGGCTGCGGATTGACAAGCCCCTCTCTGATCGCGGTGACTACAGTTCCGTCAAGATGCTCCATATCCAGGTTTGCGATCTTCGCGTCTATATCGACTCTTCCTTTTGCATAGAGGGGTGTGTTCAGCATATGAAGAAGTCTCTCGATCTGTAGATGTGCTACTTTCGCAGTGAGATTGCCGGGTTCGAACTCTTTGAGCTCTATCGAATAGGTCGTTTCACTTCCCGAAACATCGCTCTCGCCGACGATCTTCAGCTCGGACCTGTCGCCTTCTACGGTCCCTCTCGTTCTAAAAGGGCCGTTGAGTCTCGTACCTATCAGTTTTTCGAGATTGGAGAGCTCTTTTATATCTACATCGTATGAAGCGTCGATATATTGCGAGAAGAGGTTCATAGAACCCTTCGCTTCTATCGTCGTATCTTTACCGATTTCAAGCAGAATATCGAAACGGTCTGGCCGAAGTACGAATTTTTGCAGTTTGGCCGGCAGAGGGACTCTCTCCGCTATTTTCGATTCAATCACCGGCTTCAGCAATCCGTTGCCGGGCGCGGTGAAAAGAGCTCCGTAGATAATTGCCACAAGCAGGGCAAAAACAGCTATGGCACTCAACAGATATTTCATTTTGCATATCCTTGCATCATAATTTTTATTATTGTAACACAAAAAAGCTACGCTAAAAATTTTGAAGCACTACCTATATATGAGTCAATAAGGCTCAACAATATGATATAAAATGACTAAGATAAGTGGAAAATCTCTTGACAACCAAAAAAAAATGGGATAAAATTTCAGCACTTGTAAAAAGTAACTGCTAAATCTCAAGAATGAAAGGAGAGTCAATGAGTTTCCAACCACTAGCCAACAGAGTTTTGGTAGAACGAGTTGATGAGCCGCAACAGACAGCATCGGGAATTATCATCCCCGACAATGCGAAAGAGAAGCCCCAGGAGGCTAAAGTTCTGGCTATAGGACCGGAAGTTGAAGAGGAGGGCCACATTAAAGTAGGCGACAAGATAGTTTTCGGCAAATATAGCGGAACAGAGATCACCATTGACGGAAAAGAGCTGCTGATACTCAGCAGTGATGACATTCTTGGAATATTGAAATAATCAGGAGGAAGTGAAAATGGCAGCAAAAGATATCCATTTTTCAGATGCGGCACGCAACGAACTGTTTGAAGGCGTGAAGAAGCTGGCCGATGCGGTCAAAGTGACGATGGGACCGCGCGGACGCAACGTACTCATCCAAAAGAGTTTCGGAGCACCAAGCATAACAAAAGACGGTGTGAGCGTCGCTCGTGAGATCGAACTCAAAGATACCGTAGAAAACATGGGCGCGCAGCTTGTAAAAGAGGTTGCCAGCAAAACCGCCGACGAAGCGGGTGACGGTACTACAACCGCTACCGTACTTGCATACAGCATCTTCAAAGAGGGTCTGCGCAACATCACTGCGGGTGCCAACCCTATCGAAGTAAAACGCGGTATGGACAAAGCTTCGAATGCGATCATCGAAGAGCTCAAGAAGATCGCAAAAGAGGTAAAAGATAAAAAAGAGATCGCTCAAGTTGCGAGCATCTCCGCAAACTCTGATGAGACCATCGGAAACCTTATAGCCGAGGCGATGGAGAAGGTCGGTAAAGACGGTGTAATTACCGTTGAAGAGGCCAAAGGTATCATCGACGAGCTTGAAGTGGTCGAAGGTATGCAGTTTGACCGCGGATATCTCAGCCCCTATTTCATTACCGATGCCGAGAAGATGGAAGCGGTTCTCGAGAATCCGTATATCCTTCTTTATGACAAGAAGATCACCAACCTCAAAGATATTCTTCCTGTACTCGAGGGCATTCAGCAAAGCGGCCGTCCGCTTCTTATCATTGCTGAAGATGTTGAGGGAGAGGCTCTTGCGACACTGGTCGTCAACAAGCTTCGCGGTATTCTCAATATCGCCGCTGTAAAAGCGCCCGGATTCGGTGACAGAAGAAAAGCGATGCTTCAGGATATCGCAACACTGACCGGCGGTACCGTTATCAGTGAAGAGGTTGGACGTACACTCGAAAGTGCTACTGTCGCCGATCTCGGTCAGGCCGGACGTGTGGTTATCGACAAAGATGACACTACGATCGTTGACGGAAAAGGTGACAAGGCTGCGGTTGAAGCACGCATCAAAGAGATCAAGATTCAGATAGAGAATACAAGCAGCGATTACGATCGCGAAAAACTGCAGGAGCGCCTTGCCAAGCTTAGCGGCGGTGTTGCGGTTATCAAAGTCGGTGCTGCCACCGAAACCGAGATGAAAGAGAAAAAAGACCGCGTAGACGATGCGCTTTCTGCTACAAAAGCGGCAGTCGAAGAGGGTATCGTCATAGGCGGCGGTGCGGCACTTCTGCGTGCATCTTCGAAAATCAGCCTCGATCTTTGCGGAGACGAAGCGATCGGTGCGGATATCATTCTGCGCGCCATCAAGGCTCCGCTGAAGCAGATAGCTGAAAATGCAGGTTTCGATGCCGGTGTGGTGGCAAACAGTGTCGAAAATGCCGAAGGTGAAAATATTGGCTTCAACGCTGCTACAGGCGAGTATGTGGATATGCTCGAAGCGGGAATCATAGACCCCGTAAAAGTCGAAAGAATCGCACTACAGAATGCGACATCTGTTGCAAGCCTGCTGCTGACTACAGAGGCGACCGTGAGCGAAATCAAAGAGGAAAAAGCCGCAGCTCCGGCAATGCCGGATATGGGCGGAATGGGAGGCATGGGCGGAATGATGTAAGCCCTGTTTTTCGAAGAACCACCTTTTAGGTGTACTAGCCAACACTTAATCTGACACTCTACAATTTCTCCCGAAATTTGGTGT
>CAYZMY010000140.1:0-3192 GCA_964479605.1 uncultured Campylobacterales bacterium
GAGATAAACCCGCAGCATGAGATATTTGCCAAGCTGCAGGAGAAGGGCGATGAAGCCGTTACACGCGATATCGCGCATGTGGTACTGGATGAAGCCAAGATGGCGGCCGGTCTGGAGGTAGAGGATATCGCAGACTTCAATGCGCGGCTTAACAGGCTTATAGCCAAGGCTGTCTGATACTCTTTTATGCGGCTGCCAGGCCGCATGAATTTACCTCTTTTGCGTCTGCTTCCTGACTCTTTTGAGGCCTGTGATGGAGAATATGTGGTACCCTTTTTCATAGCGGTGAGAAAGGGTCGCGCCGTGTGCTTCCAGGATAGATCTAACAATGTAGAGTCCAAGACCGAAACTCTCTCTGTTTTGTCCGTTTTCGTCCCGGCTGAAAGGTTCGAGCAGCTTTTCGAAACTTTCGGATATCGGCTCCCCTTTGTTGATCACCTCTATTACACCCTTTCTGAAAGATAGATGTACCTTCTCTTCAGTGCCGTATTTTATGGCGTTGTCGATCAGGTTTTTGAGGACTATAACCATCATATTGTAGTCCGCCTCTATAAGACAGGAGTGGCAGGAGATTGCGATGCGCTCCTCATCTATGAAAAGAAGGCTTGCCGCATCTTTGGCAAGTGAGCGGAAGTCACACTCTCCTGTCTTGAGATCGAGTGAGCGCGAAGTGATCAGTTCCATTTCGGCCATTTCATGGATAAGATGTTCCATGCGGCTGAATGCGCGCTGCAGAATTTTTGCCTCCTGCTCCTCTTTCAGCAGGGCAACGCTCAGTTTCCCCTTGGTTATAGGAGTTTTGAGTTCGTGCATAATGTTTCTCATAAAGAGAGTGCGCGCCTCTTTCATGGCGTTGATCTTTTTGACGGTAGCATCGAACTGGTTGGCTACGAAGGCTATCTCGTCCCGTTTGTCGGAGCGGGTAGATATGTCCATATCTCCTTCTCCGAAGCGTGTTATCTGTTTTGCCAGTGTTTTTAGCGGAATGAGGCTTCTTCGCAGAGTCCAGTAGAGCAGTATTATAATACCGGTCATTCCTCCAAAAAATATGGCGATCCACTTTGGACGGTAGGTTTCAATAGGTGCCGCAACCATCCTTGAGCTTTTTGGCCCTACAAGTTCGAAGTATATTCTCTTGTCGTCGCGGTAGATTCTCAGCCGGCCGTCTTCTATCCGCTCTTTCAGAGTCGGCGAAAAAGATGGCGGCGGGGGCTGAAATATCGGCCGCAGGTTTACATTTATCTCTTCAGGGTGCGGTATGGGTGTGTAGCCGTGCTCTTCAAGCCTTTTTTGAAGCGGAGCTCCGTTTTGTACAATAATCTTCCGAATATCGGCTTCGCATTTGACAGCCTTTTTCTCGAGCATCTTCATCTCCTGGCCCTCTATCTCCTTCACCATCATTGCAAAAAGAGCTATCAGGGCACCGAGGGCAAAAAGAAAGATCAGGTTGAGTTTGAAGAATATGGAGTGTCGGTTCACGGCGTAAATTTATATCCTGCCCCGCGGATAGATTTTATATAACGCGGCTGTTTCGGATTGTCGCCGATTTTATTGCGAATTCGGCTTATTATAACATCGATGGTACGCTCAGAACTCTCCCAAGAGATCGATTCGGCATTGTTGGCGAGGTAGTCTCTGCTTAGAACCGTTGCGGGATTAAGCAAAAAGAGCCTCAAAATCTCATATTCAGCTGTTGTGAGGTCGAGCATTTTGTTTTTATGGCTTATCTGCATCTTGCTTTCATCTAGTTCGAAATCTGTTCCCTGCGGTTGAAGAGTCGGACGATAGCGACGCAGTATACTCTGAACTCTGGCAACAAGCTCTCTGGGTTCATAAGGCTTTGGCAGATAGTCGTCGGCACCGTACTCAAGGCCTATGATTTTATCTGTCAGATCACTTCTTGCACTCGATATGATTATCGGTGTATCGTAATCTTTTCTTATTATTTTGCACAGTTCCAGCCCATCCATCTGAGGAAGGGTAAGATCCAGGATTATAAGGTCATAGTGATCCAGTTCCAGGGCATTAAGCGCGGCTTTCGGAGTCTCCACACTGTGAACATTCATACCGTACTGCTCAAGGAATTTGGTCAAAAGAGTGCTGATGTCTATGTCGTCTTCGATCATTAGAATATTGATCATGCTTCCCCCCTTTACATGGGTTTGCGCAGGTGTAGTCTCTGTCTTTAACATATTATACTCTTATTTCTTGAAAATTGAGATGTTTGCGGAATTGTTCTCTATTGTTTTCTCATCAGGTTTTTGCATTGCGGAACCGATTGTGAGTAAAACGGCGCAAAAGAGTGCGAATAGTTTTATAGTCATGATTGAAAGGCCCCCGAATTTTTGTATGAGAGTATGTTACATACAGGCGGTCAACAGGCCGTCAACCAAGTTTAAACGAGTGTCAATGAGGGGTTCAGCAGCGTGACGTCGTGACGTTATACAGAAAAGTATGCTTTTACTAAAAAATGCCGCTATCTCTGTTTTTCAAAGCTTTAGAGAGGTGCAGGACCGTTCAGGCCCTGCAGTTTTCCGGGCTTTACCCGGAAAACCAGTACTATTACAAAAAGTCCCGCATCCGAAGATGCACGGATTTAGCAGGAGTATGTAGTTTTGAATTCGAAGGCTGTCGGGCGTGACTCGTCAGGCCAGATCTGAGTTTCGAATTTGTAAGTTTTGTATGTGTCGATGAAGTCATCTGTCATGACGGGCTTCAGGAAATCGTTGTCTTGTATAAGCGCTTCGACCGCTTCGCGTAGTGTGTGAGGCATCTGCTGGATCCCTTTTTCCCTGATCTCGTCGAGGCTGAGCTCAAACAGGTCTATATCCATCGGGCCTACGGGCTCATATTTGTTTTTGATGCCGTCAAGACCTGCAAGGAGCAGAGCTGTAAATGCGAGGTAAGGACATGCCGAGCTGTCAGGGAAACGTGTTTCGATTCTGGTAGCTTTCTCTCCCGCTCCGTAAGGGATTCGGATGGAAGCTGATCTGTTCTGGCTTGAGTATGTCAGAATGGAAGGCGCTTCGAATCCGGGAATAAGACGCTTGTATGAGTTTGTAGAAGCGTTTGTAAATGCTGCAAGTGCCTGTGCATGTTTGAGTACTCCGCCCATGTAGTAAAGTGCAGTTTCGCTCAGGTTTCCGTATTCACCCTCTTTATAGAAGAGGTTCTTGCCGTCTTTCCAGATGG
>CAYZMY010000141.1:0-3168 GCA_964479605.1 uncultured Campylobacterales bacterium
CAGCCCGGTCAGACTCTCCGGTTTTCGCCCTCTACCCGGAAAACCGGGTGACTTCAGCAAAAAAGCTGCGGTTAAAGATAGTTAACCAAAGAGAGGTTCTGGACTTTGGCGATAGAAGCGAGCATCGCCTGGAAATTGAGACTGAGCTGGTTCAGTTTCACTGTCGCTTCACCTATATCTGTATCGAGAATTTCAGAGCGCAGTGTCTGCACATTTATTTTCAGTGTTTCGCTTCTTTCGACCGCATAGTTGAGGCTGTTGGACATTGCACCTATCTTCGTATGCTCCTTGCCGATATGCTCAAGAACATGATCTATGCGTTCAAGAGCATTCTCTATACCCGGATTTCTCGGGTTTACCGTACTTCCGCCGTCCGGAAACAATCTGCCGTTTTCTACAGCCTCTATGGCGCTGTCGAGCGATTCGAAAAGATCGTGTTTCGGATCGTCTATAGTCAGAGCGCTGTTTGCATTGAAAACCAAAGCCGAAGCTCCCGGGGCGGCATAGCCGCTGTTGGAGTCGTAAATATTGAAGCTCATAAGGGTATCTGTGCTGTTTTTATCTTTGATGACGATACGCCCTTTGCCATCCAGGCTTACATCCACCACTTTTTGCGCCTCTGCCACATTCGCTTCGAAACTTCCCTGATCGGCAATGCCTGAAACCGCAACAGCCACGGCATCCAGCAGCTGCCCGTAGGTCAGTGTTGAACTGTCGGCAGCTGTACCGTCGCTGTTGTTTATCTGGTTTGAAAAGATATCTGTCGGTGTATCGAGCGCCAATGTGTAGGCAAAGGCGTTACCGTTTCTATCGGTTCCGGAAATCTCCAGTGAGTCACCTGCAAGAGATGCACCGGCCGAATCTGACAAAAGTGTACCTCTTACAGCATATGAGTTGTCACTTTTTACTATCTGTGAATAGTTGCCTCTCAAAGTTACGGCATCTGTTTTGGAAAAGGGGATATTATCGTACACGGTAGAGTCCGCTCCGGCAAAACCGCTATCCATGAAAGGCACGATACTCCCATCAGCACTGTTTTGTGCATAAAGATGAAAATCGAGCAGACTTCTGCCCTTTTGACGGTCGGTAATCTGTATATAGCCGTTTTCCAGAGTGACATTTACGCTGTTCGGCGTAAAATTCGACTCTATCGCATCGAGCAGTTCAGCTACACTTTTGTCCGAGGTCATGGTAAAAGAGTTTTCAAAAACACTCCCGTCACCGTTTCTGCCTCGAATGAAGAAGTTGTAGTCATCGCTTTTGCCGGTAAAGTCGGCTATAGTACTCTCCATGCTCACCGCACTTTCGGCTTCGAGGTCTTTTAGAGGAATATTTGTAGTTATCTTCCTCGCAAAGTTTAGATCTTCGCCCAAAAAGAGCTCACTCCCGGGAATGTTGTATGCAATTTCCACATCCGCACCCACTACGGCCTTCATAGATTCACCGTTACCCCTGTAGCTTCCGTCATTATCTACAGGCTTTACATCAAGTGAAGTACCGGAAAAAAGGTATCTACCGTTTATTGAACTGTTGGAAAGATTGACAATATGCTCTTTCAGAGACTTCATCTCATTACTTATGGCAAAATAGTTGCCGTCGGAATTGGCGCCGTTCGCCGCCTGTATCATAAGTGTTTTAAAACGAGTCAGGGCATCGGTGAACTGGAACATTACCGAGTCTGTATTGTTTGCGAAGTTCTGCGCATCGGTAGAGACATTCACCGCCTGCGTAAGAGTGGTCTCTTCATAATCCAGACGCAGAGTATCGCTGAAGATCTGCGGATTTTCATACCCGTATTTAATATTCATCCCTGAAGATATCTGTTGATTCAGCCTGTCAAGCTGCTGTTTGATATTCTGCTGGTCCGCTACAAAACTGTTGTAGAAATTATTCTGTGTAATTCTCATTTAATCCACCCTGATCTTATTATTTTTATAAAAGCAAAAATAGTTCCTCTCTCAACGATATCGGTAGAATCGGAACTTTGTTTAGTTTTTTTAACAATTTTTCTTGCAATTTGGAATAAAACATTGTACAATGACCGTGTAAATCTCATCTAAGGATAGCCACATGAAAAAAGCTGAGTTTGTTCAGGCAGTTGCCGAAAAGGCAGGATTGTCTAAAAAAGACACGGAAGCGGTTCTCAACGCAGCGCTTGAAACTATTACAGAGGCACTTGCTTCAGGCAAGAGTGTAAGCTTTATCGGATTCGGAACATTTACTACTGCGGAGCGAGCCGCAAGAAAAGCAAAAGTTCCCGGTACTGACCGTGTTGTCAATGTACCTGCCACTCGTGCCGTCAAATTTAAAGTCGGCAAACAACTCAAAGAAGCTGTTGCAAAATAACTTCTACTTTCAAATACCGGTTAGCTTTTTTAACCGGTATTTAAGCCCCTACCCTATAAAATTCCGCTTGTGATTTATAAGCAGACCAGAAGCCGGGGTGGTGAAACTGGTAGACACGCCAGACTCAAAATCTGGTGGGCATTAGCCCGTGCCGGTTCGATTCCGGCCCTCGGTACCACCCATAAATGCGGGAGTAGCTCAGTGGTAGAGCACGACCTTGCCAAGGTCGGGGTCGCGGGTTCGACCCCCGTCTCCCGCTCCATCATACTCTTTTTTTTAATCTCCTTTTTTACATCTTTATTATATGCAGACACCATTCAGCTTAAATCCAAATATCTGATAGGCTCCGAAAAAGTGAAACTCTCTCTCTTTACGGGAACAGAGTCAAACAGAACCATTCTGGAACTGCCTAAAAATCGTAACTTGTGGAAAGTCCCGGCCTTCAAAATCAGCCGGAGTTTGAAAATGGCGGGATATGAGAGCAAAATGCCAAGCTCAAGCATGATAACTTTTGAAAGAGCACTGAACACCGATTTTCCGAAACTGAGGCGACTCATCGGCGACAGATACAGAGAGTATTACCCTACTTTGAGATTGAAAGATATATCTGTCAAACCGACAGCCTTCACCGGTATCGATTTCACATTTAAACCGGAATGCAGCATCAGGCTGCCGAAAAGCGCCTTTCACAAAAGCATCGGCACATTCGCTGTACGCTGCAAGAAAAAAGTCTACTATTTCCGATACACTCTAGAAGGCATGATCCGGGTCTATAAAGCGAATCATCAAATAAAAAAAGATAAAATTATCGATTCAAACAAA
>CAYZMY010000142.1:0-3149 GCA_964479605.1 uncultured Campylobacterales bacterium
TGCTGTCGGTAAAAACGAGGGTACGGCTCTTCATTTTCTATAAACACTCCATTATTTCGATAGGTTATAGGGCACCTCTGAGATCCGTACAGGGTTTTCAGAGGTGCCCTATAGTTCACAATCTATACAATATCGGCAAATTTTAAAAAAAGCAGAATCGCTTTTTTCATTTAATTTGACAACGATTCTCAAATTAAGATACAATAGCCCTTTACCGCTGATGTAATGGAAGGATAACGATGCGCAACAGGGCGATTTCAATTCTACTGCTTTTTTCGCTCTTTACAAACATTGTGCATGCCGCACTTATATATTCAATCGACTCGTGCGAACACGAAACGGTCTGTGAATATGTAGTGGAAATGGACTCCGGCAGTGACTGCGGAGGACTTTGCGAAAAGCATCACATGTTTCATCTGAACGCAATACCTGCATCCTGCACCATGTACATACCTTCACTTGCTAAAAAAGAGATCATAGAACACCTCAACAAAGAGTACCTGCCGCCGCTCGACAAACCGGCATACCGCCCTCCCATATCATAGAATCTTCTTCTATCACCACACCAACAACTACACGCAGCAAAGACTGCAAAGTTCAATAACTGATTTTACGCAATGCGTAAAATCGTCTCGAAATCTTTGATTTCGAAGCTTTAGGGGGTTGTAGGGCCGCACAGGCCCTGCCAAATTACGGGCTCGGCCCGGAATTTGCGTAACATCAGTGAAAAAACAGCTGTGTGCCGTATCGGCTGAGATCTATCTCTTCGCAACGAACGGCCGCAGAATAAAAAGGAGAAATTTATGAGTAGAGTGTTCATCGTAATACTCGCGGCCATATCGCTATATGGAGCCGACTACAGGGAGTTTGAAGTCAAAGCTATACAAAACTCACCAGAAATAGCATCGGCGAAACTGCAGAGCGATGCGGCCAAAATCAGAGGTGAAATAGCCTTAAGATATATGAACCCGGAGATCGAAGCCGAAATAAGCAGTTTCTCTCCGGACAGCGGGAACAGAGAAGAGGGATGGCGTTTCGGTGTATCCCAGCCGTTCAGGATCTTCGGACTTCAGGACGATCTGAAAAGTTATGCCGACAGCCTTAATCTTCTTGCGGAAGCGGAATATGAAAAGAGCCGGACAGGGTTCAGAGCCGCTCTTAGGCGCAAATATACCGATTATGTCATGGCCGTCTACACCAAAAGACTTCTGAAAGAGGAGATAACCCTTTCAAAGCGTCTAGAGTCGATAGCGAAAGAGCGCTTCATGAGCGGAGGCGGCACGAAAGCCGCACTGCTGCAGGCCTCCTTGGAGCTGACGGTAGCCCAAAACAGGCTGATAGATGCCGAAAGAGAGATAACCGAGCGCTACTATGGGCTTTTGTCGTTCGCGGGAGTCGCCCAAACCCCTGAGCTGGATGCCGAGTTTCTATATCCGATCCAGGCACCCAAGAAGGTAGAGAGCAGTATAAAAAGTCCCGATCTTGCACTGGCCGAAAACAGGCATCGGCTTCTTGCTGCCAAAGCCGAAACGAACAGCCGCAGGCTGAAAAGTTACACTCTCTTTGGAGAGATAGAGAACGAACCGGACCAGTCGATCGGCAGAGTCGGCATAGCACTCGACATACCGCTCTTCAACCGCTCCAATCAGGAGTACAGACTTGCCAAAATAAGGGCGAAGCAGGCTGCCTTGCATACAAAAAGGGTTGAAACAAGCCAGCGTATCAGGCTCGAGTCGCTTCTAAGACAGCTCGATATACTTCAGAAGAGACACTCTGCGTTAAAAGAGCAGCAGAGCAGAGAGCGTGAACTGCTCACACTCTTCGAAGAGGGGTACAGAATGGCCCAGAGCTCGCTGCTCGATCTTATACGCACCAAAAACGCTCTTATAGAGACGAACAGAAGTATACTTGAGACCCGCTATCTTGCCAATCTATATAAAATTGAAATCGAATATCTGAAAGGGAAAAAGAGATGATCAGACTTTTTATAATTCTATTTGCAGCCCTGTCGCTGCAGGCCTCCGACATCGTTATCGAGAAAGCCGAGTTTCGATCTTTCGGCAAACAGCTTCATGTAAATGCCAAAATAGTACAGCTGAGCAATCAGCGCCAGCAGATAGTCTCCCGTCTGGGAGGGCACCTGGAGCGCTACTATGTGGAGCCCGGCAAAAAGGTGAAAAAGGGAGAGAGAATCGCAGAGGTCAAGTCGCTCGAACTCTCAAGAATGAGTGCCGACTATATCGCCCTGGGCAAAAAACTAGAAGCTGCAAAGGCGCGGCTCGCTTCGACCGAGAGTCTCTACAGAAAAGGGCTCGCTTCGAAGCAGGATCTAAACCGTGAGCAGATCGCTTTTGCATCGATCGAAGCCGACAGAAACACCCTTGCTTCACAGCTTGCCTCTTTGGGTGTGAACCCCTCATCGCTTGAAAAACCGACCGACACCCTGATTATAAGGGCCCATGCCGACGGTCTTGTGAGCCGCCTTCTGGTTCCGCTTCATACAAATCTCTCGGCCGAGACACCGATAGTGTCGCTGGTACAGTCGAGCGGATACTACGCCATCGCATACATCGGCGTTGCCGAGGCACTCAATATGCCGAAAAAAGTCGAGGGGGAGCTGCATATAGACGGTGAAAGATTCAGATGCCGCTATCTCTACCTGCTCCCGAAAGTGGATGAAGAGACCCAGAGAGCCCAGATGCTCTTCTGGATAGAGAGTGAAGAACAGCCGCTTCTTCTGAACGCATTTGCCGAGATGGAGATAAATCTGCCACCTTTTAAAAAGTATATCGCCGTAAAGCGCACCGCACTTACGATGTTCGAAGGCGAATGGGTCGTTTTTGTACCTGCCGAAGAGGGGCATGAAGAGCATGGTGAACACGAGGAACACGAGGGGCATGAGGAACATGGCGAACACGATGAACATGAAGGGAATGAGGAGCATAACGAGCACGGTGAGCACGGTGAGGAGTCCGGCCATGATGAGCATGCAGAGCACACAGAAAAAAAACCGTATGAGGTCAGAGTGGTAGAGCCTATAAGCAGATTCGGCGGATACATTGCCGTAAAAGGAGTAGAGCCCGGCGAAGAGTATGTCGCGGACGGGGTCTATTTCGTCAAATCTCTGATGCTCAAGTCGGAGCTCGGCG
>CAYZMY010000143.1:0-3111 GCA_964479605.1 uncultured Campylobacterales bacterium
ATACGAGGTCTTGAAGCCCCTCTTTCCCTTTCATGACGAACGGAAGTATGAGCCCGATAATCGAAAGTATTGCTGTCTGCATCATCACATAGCGCAAAAAGCACTTGATCCAGCCCGGTTTTCCGTTTTCGTTTTGCGGATCTGTAATATAGAGGTCATAAGCTTTCATTCCGGGAGTCTGGGCTTTGAACCGCCACAGCAGTACGACGATAGCCATATGGATGACAACGATATATAGCCAACCTTCGCCCATATGCTCTTTAAAGCCCTCCCTGTTTCCCATAACGAGGTAGATAACGATATAGAGAATTGGCATGGTGATCATGAAGGTATCGGTGAGGAAAGCTTTCAGACGCAGTGTAACCGGAGCGCAGGCCGGCTGAACTTCGGCCTGCACCTTCTGCTTTTTGGTATAGTCTGTTTCGGCTTTTCCCTGTTTTACTTTTCTCCAGCGGCCCAATTTTTTTCCTTAGTTGCCGCGGCTGCCCGGTTTTACCGCTTCGCTGCCGGCTTTGCACATCGGGCACTCCTGCGGTGAGTACATCGGAAAGTCGAAGTCCGCAAGTGCGAAAAAGGGTCTGTTTTCGGGAAGTTTGCAGTTCGGCTTGCGTTCGAGGGAGCTCCCTTCGCGGCGGCAGAAGCCGCGGTTGGCGAGTGCGGCGAAACCGACCACTTCACCGCCGAGCCGCTCGATCTCGGCTGCCGCCTCCATGGCTGAACCGCCTGTAGTGATTATATCTTCGCATATCAGGATCTTTTCACCCTTTTTGACTTCAAAACCCCTGCGAAGCGTCATCTTGCCCTCTACCCTCTCTGTAAAGATATATCTGCACCCGAGTGCGGAGGCCAGAGCGAACCCGGCTATCAGACCGCCGATAGCCGGAGAGCATACAGTGTCGACTTCAAGCCCGTACTCTCTTATCTGCTTCGCCAGCTCCCCCGCAAGCAGGGCTGCTGTTTTGGGGTCTTCGAGCACCTTCGCCGACTGAAGATAGTACTCGGAGTGGTTCCCGCTGCTCAGCTTGAAATGGCCGTGCAGAAGCGCATCGGCGTCCATGTATATTTTTTTTATATCCATCGTGTACCTTTTAATTGGTTAGTGAAAAGTGAAGAGTGAAAAACGAATAGTGAGGGTGAGCCGCTTCGCGGACAATATTTAAAATATGAAGGGATCGAAGCGACTATCCTTGGCTTTTCGTTATTCGTTATTCACTAAACTTTGAGCACTTCCTCTTCCTTCTTCTTGACCAGTTCGTCGACCTTCTTGACGAATTCGTCGGTGATCTTCTGCACCTGGTCGTGCCCTTTTTTCTCTTCATCTTCGGTGATTATCTTCTCTTTGGCCAGCTTTTTTATCTTGTCGTTCGCATCCCTTCGGATGTTTCTTATGGCCACTTTGGCCTTTTCGCCCATAGCTTTGGCCTGCTTCGCGCTCTCCTGGCGCTGCTCCACCGTCATCGGCGGGAAGAAGAGTTTTATCGTCTCTCCGTCGTTGTTGGGGTTTACACCTATATTTGCCTGCTGTATGGCGTGCTCTATTTCGGGCAGCAGGTTTTTCTCCCACGGGCTGATGGTAATGGTCTGCGCATCCGTGGCGATGACGCTTCCCACCTGGTTGAGAGGCGTAGGAGTTCCGTAGTAATCCACCTTTATATTGTCTACGATGTGGGTCGATACACGCCCGGTTCTAATCGTGGAAAACTCTTTCCTCAGAACTTCGAGGCTCTTTTCCATATGCTCTTTTGCGTAGTCGTACACTTCATTTAACTCTTCCATTTTAAATCTCCTTATGGTTTCACAACTATTTTTGTGGATATTCTATCTTTTTCAAGCTTTAAAATCAGACGGCTTCTACGATTTTTCAGTTCTAATCCAAGAGTTGTATCTACCTCTCCCTTTTCAAGAGTCACTCTTCTCCAGCCGTAGCCGGTAAGGTAGAGCCACCCCTTTCGGGCGTTAAAGTCCGATGTTTTGATATGAACTCTGCCAACTACTCCGTCTTCGGGCCACTCTTTCGGCTCCAGCCACTGCGCAGGCAGAAACTTTATCTTCAGTTTCTGCTTCAGGCTCGGATCTCCGGTGAGTGCTATCCTGTCGAGATCCATAAGGTCCGACTCTTTCGAGACGGCACCGACATTCTGGTTGCATACGGCATCGAAGCCGAAACTCTGTGCAATGCGCTTTACACGCTCATCGTACTCACCGTACGGGTAGGCGAAGTAGCGCGGCTTTATACCGAGCCTCCTTTTCATAAGCTCGAGACCTTTTCTGAAATCCTCTCTAAGGTAGTCGCTGCTCTTGGAGACCATATGCGGATGGGTGTGGGAGTGGAAGCCGATTTCGCCGTGTTTCATAGCCTCTTCTATCTGCTCCCAGCTCATGTAGTCTCTGTAGCCGTCTTCCGTGGCGCCGGTGTAGACGAAGAGCGTGAATGGGTATTTGTACTCTTTGAACAGAGCAAGAGCGTTGTCGTAGAAACTTTTGAAGCTGTCGTCTATCGTAAGTACTACCCAGCTGTCCGGTATGTTTTTACCGTTTTGGAGCGCTTCAACAAGGCGGCTGAGAGGTATGACCTCATAGCCGTTCTTTTTGAAATAGTCGAACTGTTTTTTCAAAACATCTATAGAGGTGTCGGTGGAGGGGTAGCGGGTGTCGCCGAAGCGGTGGTAGACGAAGATGTGGGCGTCGGCCAGCAGGGTTACGGCCAGAAGCCACAGCCCCAGAAGCAGACGCATTATTTTTCCGCTGGAGCCTGCGGCGCAGCCGGAGCGGAAGGTGCGGCCGGAGTGACGGGCAGTGCCGGTGCGGAAGGAACTGTACCGCTATGGGTCTTGATGGTGTCTACGACAGACTGGTTGTGGGTTTTGTTATATAGATACCCCAGGAATATAGTGTTTAAAACAAAAATAACGGCTACGGCAAAAGTGGCTTTTACAAGGAAGCCGGCCGGGCCTTTGGCCCCGAAAACAGATTCATTGGAGCCGCTGTATGCTCCCAGGCCTATGGAAGAGCTCTTCTGAAGCAGTACAAGGACGGTCAAAATGAGCGTCAAAACAATCTGTGTAACAAATAGTACGGTTACCATTTTATGAAATCCTTCTTTAATCGATG
>CAYZMY010000144.1:0-3088 GCA_964479605.1 uncultured Campylobacterales bacterium
TATCGATGAGCGAAGAGGGGATCAATGCTATAGGAAAAGAGTGTGCGCTGCTCGCAAAAACAGAAGGGCTCACCGCTCATGAAAAATCTGTCCGCGTCAGACTCAAGTAGGAGTTTGCGGACGATTCAATTTAATGCTTGAAGCAGAATCGAGAGGCATAAAATGAGGCAATGGAGTTTCAACTTCGAAAATGAGGCACAATGGGCCGAATTTGTAAAAGAGCATGATCTTGCAGAGAAAAAATCGCTGCTTGTACAGGTTAGCTGCCAGGCGGATGAAGAGAGATTGACTTCGGTAAGAGACAGTGTAAAAAAACTTCTGCCCGATGCCGTAATTGTCGGTGCGTCCAGTGTCAGCCAGCTATATGAAGGTAAATTGAGACAAAACTGCATCATACTCTCGATTACCTATTTCGAGAAGAGCAGGATATCACTCTTTGAATATAACCTATCTTCTGCTTCAGAAGGTGACCACGATATTCTGGCACGCTCCCTCGCCTCACAGACAGAAGAAGATACAAAAGGGATACTTCTTCTCACAAATGCTGTAAAGTTTGAAATTGAAGAGTTTATAAAGAGCTGCAACAGACGCATTTCCCATATCCCTATCTTTGGAGGGATCGCTTCAGACAACGAACCGTTTGAAAATTTTTTGGTTTTTTCCCAAAACGCTGTTTTTAAAGAAGAGGGCATAGTCGCTGTTTTGCTGCACGGTGAATCGCTTCAGATCAATTGTAACTACTATTTCGACTGGGTTCCCATAGGAAGGGAATTTACCGTTACAAAAGCTGAAGGAAGATATCTTTATGAGCTTGACGGCAGGCAGATCAAGGATATCTATACCAAATATTTCGGCCCTATGTGTGACAACAAATTTCATAAAGTTACTATGGCGCATCCTCTTATTCGCAAATCGGACGAATTCGGCAGTGTTGCCAGGGCTCTTATCAAACTCGAAAACGACAGAGGCTTTTTTACCGGTGAATTTGAAGTCGGTGACAGTGTTCAGATCGGGTTTGGACACTACAAACGGATGATGAGCCGATATGAGAGTATGCCCGAA
Source organism: uncultured Campylobacterales bacterium (assembly GCA_964479605.1). Taxonomy (GTDB): domain Bacteria; phylum Campylobacterota; class Campylobacteria; order Campylobacterales; family Hydrogenimonadaceae; genus Hydrogenimonas. Next base: position 1,063 of record CAYZMY010000144.1, read on the forward strand.
GTCTACAGGGATCTGCCCGCAAAGGTAGCCTGGTACTACATCTGTGTTTCATACGAAAACGGATATACCGATATTTTACGCCGTTCCGCCGAACTTTTCCAAAATCCAAGTGATATTTTCGGAACAATTACGTTTGGTGAGTTCAGCCATAAAAACGGCAAAAACATGTATCATAATTTTACCTTGACCAGAGTTGCTCTTACCGAGTCTGACGATGCCAGGCTTAAGCTGAAGAGGCTGGAGCCGGAGTTGGATAATAAAGATGAACTTCTTGCGACTCTCTCTACGCTTGTGACTTCCAGCACTTATGAGATTGTAGATCTGAACCGACATCTTGAAATAGAGGTAGAAAAGAGAACAAAAGAGCTTGCGGAACTGAACGCCTCTTTGGAGCGGCGTATCGCTCTGGAAGTGAAAAAGAACAGAGAGAAAGACAAACTACTCTACCACCAGTCAAAACTGGCTTCGATGGGAGAGATGATAAACAATATAGCACACCAGTGGCGCCAGCCTCTGAATATAATCGCCCTGGTTATGCAGGATCTGTCGCTTAAAGCACGTGTGGGAAATATCTCCAAAGAGGCGATAATACATGCCGAAAAAAAGATACACAATACGCTGAAGTATCTGTCAGATACAATTGACGATTTTAGAAAATACGCATCGAATGGACACGATTATGAACATCCGGGTGCATTTGAAGTGTGCAGAACGATCAGAGATACCGTACGTCTGGTTTCGGTGGTTCTTGAAGATGAAAAGATAAAGATCAAACTTATGCTTCCTGAACAAGAGGCTATCGTCAAAGGCAGTGCAAACGACTTGAAACAGGTTCTTTTAAATCTCATATACAATGCGGTAGACGCTCTGAAAGAGGCGAAGGTACAAGAGCCTCTTATCAAACTTGAGGTCAAATATAATGAGAGTGTAAATATCAGCGTAAGGGACAATGCTGGAGGAATAGATAAGAGAATCATTCACAAAATTTTCGAACCCTACTTTACGACAAAGTATAAGGCACGCGGAACCGGCCTGGGGCTCTATATGTCAAAAATGATTGTTGAAAAGAGACTGCACGGAAGAATAAGCGCCCGCAACACAAGTCGCGGGGCATCTTTTTGGGTAGAGCTTCCTATACTTAGGGCTTGATGTCGTAGAAAGACTTCAGCGCGCGGATAATCATTGCGTTTTTAGAGATTCTCTCCACTTTGGCATCTGCGTGTACTCTATCGTAAAGATCCATAGGCAGAGTGATAGAGAATGTCTTTGTTTCAATCTTTTTTCGTTTTGCAATGGTCTTGTTGATATTTTTCAGAAGATCGATGATTTTATTGGAATCGATAGGTTTTTGAATAAAGCTGTCGACACCGATTTTGATAGCTTCCGAAATTTTGTTCATATCGTTGCTTGCAGATATGATTACAATGATCTGATCCGGTTTGATCTCTCTAATTTTGCGGGCAAGCTCGAGTCCGTCCATACCGGGCAGAATTATATCGATGAAAAGTACATCAGGTCTTTTCTGCTTGTATATTTCGAGTGCCTCTTCGGCATTTGAAGCGGAATCTACAGAGTTGAAGAAGTTTCCGAAGGTTGAGAGCATAAGCTCATTTGCCTCTTTTTCGTCTTCTACCACCAAAGCATTAAGCTTTTTTGTTTCGTTGGCGATTTTTACGATATCGTTGTCTATCATAATGTTACTCCTTGGTAATGTTGTTTCGTAATTGTAACCAATAAAAACATAAAGGAAAATTAACACGATGAAATAGGTGAAAAATATTCAAAAACAGAAAAGAATGACAAAAAAGTGACATTTTGCAAAAAACATTATAAACAGTTATAAAATGATGGGATTGAATATTGATTTTAAAAATTGAGAATGGCGCGGTGGACGAGACTCGAACTCGCGACCCCCGCCGTGACAGGGCGGTATTCTAACCAACTGAACTACCACCGCACCTAATTTTGAAGAAAAATGGTGGTCGCTAGTGGACTCGAACCACTGGCATCCACCTTGTAAGGGTGG
>CAYZMY010000145.1:0-3078 GCA_964479605.1 uncultured Campylobacterales bacterium
TTTTTGGCTTCCAGCTTCTTGTAGTACTCTTCGATCTCCTCTTCACGCTGAGTATCTGTACCGAGCTCCTGCTGAATCTGCTTAAGCTGCTCTTTCAGGAAGTACTCTTTGTTTACCTGCTCTATACGGTTGTGGACTTTCGAGCGAATCTCTTTTTGAAGCTTGCTCGCCTCTATCTCTTCACTTATAATATCTATAAGAAGAAGCAACCTCTGCTCGACATCCTCTTCGATAAAGAGCTCATACGCTTCAGGCTTTTTTATTCTTATCGTACTGGAGATCAGATCCGCTATTCGGTTAGGTTCGTGATTCTCCTCTATAGTCCTTATAAGATCGGGCGGAAACTGGTTCGATACGGAAGAGAGAGTACGCAGCTTTTCACGCAAAACCTCCATCAGAGCCTCTATTTTCAGCTCATTGTACGGTTTGGATTGTATTATCCCTACCTTCGCAACAAGCGGGGAAGATGAGACCTCTTCAATTATGCGGCCGCGCGCAAGCCCCTGGAAAAGCACTTTGATGCGGCCGTCGGGAAGCGTGACCTTGCGCATGATGGAGCCTACGACTCCGGCATTGTAGATTGCGTCGAAACTGCGCTCTCCCTCATGGTTCGGCTTTGTCGGACACACCAGTACCAGAGAATTGGTCTCGACAGCCTCTACAGCCGCCTGAACGTTTTTTTCATCATTTAGAAAAATCGGCGATATCATAAAAGGATACAGAAACAGGTCATCCTCTACTATGACCGGGATATCGGCCGGGAATGCGCCATAATCGCTAAGCTGCATATAACCTCCAAAATTTTTAAAATTTTCTTAAATATAGTGATTTTTTTCTGTTTTGTCAAGAGAACGGATAGAAATCAGGTAGCAGCCCGGAAAGCTCTGCTGTAGAAAAAACTCTATTCAAAAAGCCAGCCGAGCCACCCTTTGGAAGGAGGCACTATATCCTCCTTTTTTATCCAGCTTTCGGCATTGCGGCTGCGGTATATCTGTGCGGCTTTCGGTTTGTCGCGTCTTTCATAAAGTGACGCTATCTCTTCGTTCATCAGATACTGCGTCAGCTCAAGACGTACCTCAACCGTTTTAACCATTGGCGTAAACTCGCTATTCGGAAAGCTGCGTATATAACTTTTCGCCTGCTGCAGCGTCCGTTCTATAAGCTCCTGGTTTCTCTGCGGAGACTTCAGCCCCATAAATGAAGCTTTTATCTTCATAAACTCTACAAAGTCACGGTTTTTCGAGGTTCCGTAGCGCTTGAGATACTCGTCCAGATAGAAATTGGCAAGCAGATACTCCTCTTCATCCATATGGGCCTGAACGAGTATCTGCATAGCCTCCGGTATAAGCGGCGAGCCGATATGCTCGCTCTCGAGAGAGGTGAAGTAGTCGTCAGCTTTTTCCAGATTACCGGCTGCTACGCTTCTCATAAGCTTCTGATACCAGTAAAGCGCCGGTTTTTCAAACTCCTGTTCGCTCTTCGTGCTGCATCCGCCAAAAGAGAGGAGCAGCAAGATTGCAACAACTGTTTGCAAAGCGAAACGATACATTCAGAACCTTTTTGATAAACTTTGGAATGATTTTATCCGATATATTATTACTTAACTATTAAGGCATCTTTGCAGCGCAGTTCCTGTTCTGCTAAAAGCTGTCTCAAAAGGACACATTTACATGGACTTTAAAGCCGCCCTGCCCATTCTCGGATTTGAATCGTGCAAAGAGGTATCACTCGAATCGATCGACGGACACTTTTTCAAGCTTGTCGACAAAAAAGAGGGTACCGTTGGACCCTCTTTTACACTTATCAGGCCCTCTTTGCTGCGGAATGACTATATTTTCGATCTGCCTTCAAATGCCGTGAAACATCTTGAAGCCGAGAGTCCGGAAGATCTTGAAGTGCTCAACATAATGATCATAGATACGCCTATAGAAAATTCACATGTCAATTTCCTCGCCCCTCTTCTGTTCAACAGGAAAAAGGGACTGATGGGACAGATTGTCCTTGACAACCACAAATATCCGGATTTCGGTATTGCCATTCCGCTGAAAAACTATTTGAACCATAAAGAGGATGCATCATGAAACTGACTCTGATAGGCCCGGGCAAAATGGCGCTGGCGCTGGCCAAAGGACTCGAAAAAGAGCATGAACTCACCATTGTAGGAAGGGACGGAGAGAGGCTTCTGAATTTCACGAAGCAGCTTTCAAAACATGCAAAAACTGCTCTGTTGGACAAATATGATATTGAAGGCCAGACCGTTGTTTTATGCATAAAACCTTATGCCCTCAAAGATACCGCATCGGCACTTAAAGGCAAGGCACAGACTCTCTATTCAGTACTTGCCGGAACAGAGACCAAAGAGCTTAAAAAGTCGGTCAAAGCCGAAAAATATGTCCGTGCAATGCCGAATCTGGCTGCAGAATATTTTGCATCCATGACCACTCTTACCGGAGACGAAACGAAAAAAGATGAAGCCGAAAGTCTCTTCTCGTCCATAGGAAAAACCCTATGGGTCCAGAGTGAAAAGGAACTGGATATTGCCACGGCAATCGCGGGTAGCGGCCCGGCATACCTGGCTCTGGTTGCGGAAGCACTGAGCGACGGAGGAGTAAAAGAGGGTCTTGGAAGAGAAGATAGTATGAAGCTCGTCGAAGGTCTTTTCGACGGATTCGCCAAACTCATTACACACGGACACCCTGCTATTATTAAAGACTCTGTAATGAGCCCGGGAGGAACTACTGCCGCCGGGATAGGTGCGCTGGAAGAGAAAGGCACCAGAGATGCATTTATAAAAGCGGTTCAAAAAGCATACGAAAAAACACTCTGACAATCTCTATGCGGCTTCGAACTTAATTACCGCACCGACTAATAGAAAAAACTGCCCGTTTTTTTGCAGGATTAACTATATTTTATTTTTTGCCGATATAGCTATACGCTGGCTATAAAACCCTCTGTTTGCAGCTGTTTACAAAGAGGCATCGGCCCGCGGCTGGAATGGTCATTAACATTAAGAGACATTTTATCGCGCTGCCGATAAAATAAGAACCAAGGTGGGTGGTTGGGATGCATAATAACTAC
>CAYZMY010000146.1:0-3044 GCA_964479605.1 uncultured Campylobacterales bacterium
AAAATAGCGAATAGATGCAAAACCGTCCGCGCCCGCTCTCTCTACGGCCTCTATCTGCTCATTCGAGACGATACCGCCCAGTGCGAAGATATTGATGGATATTTTACCTGTTATTTCTTTTAACTTCTCTAAACCTTTCGGCTCTCCCTTGCCCGGCGTTTCGAAGATGGGGCCGTATGTGACTCCGTATGCACCATTTTCTTCAGCTCTTTTTATCTCCTTGAAAGAGTGTGTACTCACAATGACTTTAAGTCCGGCATCGCACGATCTGCCTATCTGTTCAATCATTTTGGAAGGCAGATGGATACCGTCCGCTCCAAGCTCGAGGGCCGCGTCGATATCGCTATGAAGGAAAAAGAGGGTTTTCGGGAACATGGGTTTTAAATCCATGAAAGCTTTAGCAAGCAGTTTGTAGTCGGGGTTTTTCTTATCTCTCAGGCAGATCAGATCAACTTTTGAATTTGAAAGAATACGGTCTGCACTGCTCTTTAAAGAAAAAGGGTCCGAACCGTAATATGCAGGGTCAGTTATCGCGTACCTGAGTATCACGAAGCTCTTTCCTGATCGCCTCAAGCAGATGTGTCTGCCGTTTCAACTCACGATACTTCTCGAACTGAAGAGTTGCAAGCTCCAAAAAAATCACCAGAAAGAGGCCGAAAAGCGACCCTATAATGGCTGCCATAAATGCGATAAGAAATCCAAAGGGAAGGAAACTCCAGAAAAGATAGGCGGCACCCAGAAGGGCAAAAGCCCATGCGGCGCCCAGGAGAAAATTTATAAGAATTTCGGCAATAGTGCGTCTCAAAGAGGCACCGTTACAGTGACTCTTCTTCGAGCAGTACCGCGCCGGCCAGATAGACGTAAGTCAGAATCATGAAAATAAAAGCCTGCAAAATTGCAGAAAATGCAAGAAGCAGAAATGCGGGAAGCGGTACCAGCCAGGGAGCCAGCATAAGAAGAACCCACAGGAAAAGATCGTCACCTTTGATATTTCCGAAGAGTCGGAATGAGAGGGAGATTATACGTGAAATGTGAGAAACAATCTCTATCGGGAACATCAGCGGAGCAAGCCATTTTACAGGACCGGCGAAGTGCGCGAAGTAGTGGACAACACCGTGCTTTCTTATTCCTTCAAAGTTATAGTATATGAAGACTATAAGAGCCAGTGTAAGTGTCATGTTTATGTTTCCGGTCGGAGACTCGAAACCGGGGATAATACCCAATACGTTACCGATAAAAACGATAATTCCTATGGTAGCGACAAGCGGAAGATACTTTTTTGCATTGCTTTCACCGATTACATCGCGGCCCATAGCGATAATACCGAGCAGATAGGCTTCCATGACATTCTGCGTACCTGTAGGGACGAGTCTTAGTGATTTTACAGCCATCTTTGCAAGAAGAAGTGCGATTATCGCAGTCAGAAGGACATGCGTAACGAAGAGAAACCCATGTGAGTGGGAAATGAGACCAAAATAGGTGAATACACCTTCCATTCGGCTTCCTTTATCTTAAATTTGTGCGATTTTATCACAACATCCATTAATCACTCTTTAAGAACGGCCTTGAAAAAGCCGCTCCTGGCCAATTCTGTAAAGAGCGAAATCGTACTTCACCGGATCGTCGGCCGAGAACCGTTTAAGCGATTCGGTAAGCTCCACAGCCGCTTTCCAGTCGTAGCTTTTTCGTTTCAAAAGCCCCAGTTTCCGGCCCACCTGAAATGTATGCGTATCCAGCGGAATTACAAGATCGGATCTTTTTACAGCGCTCCAGCGGCCGAGATCGAGAGCATCTTTTCTGACCATCCATCTCAAAAACATCATCCAGCGCTTGTATGGGCTCGAAGGCTTCATATTTTTAGGGACCGATCCTGTAAGAAAACGGTACCCCCTGCTCTCATAAGGATTTAATCTGTAAAAGAGCTCTATAAGTTCGAAGACGCCGTCTATTACACGGCCCTCTTTACTGTAACCCTTCATGAACTCCTCTTCCATTCTTCCTCGTTCCACTCTTCGCAGTGTCTTGAATATCTCGATCACATCTTTACCGGACTGGAATCGGTAGTAACTTTTCGAGAGCTCTTTTTCTATCTGCCCCTCATCGGCATCCAGCAGTGAAAAGTCCAAAGAACGCAGAAACTGTACAATCTTTACGGCATTGCCGTACCCGAAAAGCGCACAGAGCAATACAGCGCGCTCGTCATCCTGTTCCCTCGCCACCAAGAGCGGATCGGGCCTCTGCGAGGAGAGTTCCTTCGGGTCGTTTCGCCTCGAAGCTTCAGCCTCCAGCAGTTCATGCAAGCCTGTAGAATCTTTTTCGTTCACTTGAACCTCCGATCTGCATCTGTTTACGATATTTGGTTATTGTTCTTCGTACCATTTTTATACCGAATTTTTTCTCTATCATCTCCAGAAGTTTATTGTCGCTGAGAGGTTTCGAGCGATCTTCAGCCGCTATCGATTCGACAATAAACTGCTTGATGGCACTGTTGCTTACATCTTCATCCACTGCCGCAGCAAAAAAGGCCTTCATAGGAAATATACCCCGATCGCACATCAGATATTTGTTCGCAATAGCCCTGGAAATTGTAGAAGGGTTATGGTCGAACTCTTCAGCGATATCTTTCAGTTTCATCGGCCTTATATCGCCGCCCTGGAAAAATTCATACTGAAACTCCACGATCATAAGGCCTATTTTGTAAAGCGTAGCCCTGCGCATCTGAAGAGCGTCTATAAGATCTCTCGCCTCTTTTACTTTTTTGCGTATGAACGAGTGGTTTTCATCCACCTGCTCGATTACAATATCCGGATAGAAAGAGTCGTTGATTCTTAACTCTATCCCCTCTTCACTCTGTACTATCACAAGATCGGGAATTATCTGCCGGGAAGCTTCCATATACTCCAGTGCCGGCGGATTCTTGAATGTTCGAATAACACTCAAAGCCTCATCATATCTATCTTCACTCTTGAAACTTCCGATCGAGTCGAAATTTTCCAGCATCTTTGCCGCAAGTGAATATATCGGCTCCTCCACATCGCTCTGTC
>CAYZMY010000147.1:0-3034 GCA_964479605.1 uncultured Campylobacterales bacterium
TAACAAGCGACCTTGTGCCGAGCATCTTTTTGACTACGCCGATGGTAACGGTATTCGTGGCTGGGCCGGCGCTCAAAAAGACGAAGGCGGCCCCGAGGCTTACACCGCTCAGCACCAAAGATGCGGCTATCGGCAGGCTTGCGGTCGCGCATACGTACATCGGAACGGCTATAGCGATAACGAGCAGATAACCCAGCCATGTATATCCGCTTAGCCACTCACCCAGGTTTTGGGGAATGGCCACGGTAATGGCCGCACCTATCAAAAGACCGTAAAAGAGAGGTTTCGCTATATCTCCCATCAGCGTTACGAAGCCGTAGCGCATAGCTTCCGCAAAAGAGAACTTTTTTTCCGTCTTTTCGGCACAGCCGCCGTCGCATCCGCATTCGGAAGGGGCTTCAACTGTTTCGCTCTTCGAGGCTGAAAATCTGAAACCGCTCTGCCCCTCGGCCTGCACGGTGCCACCCGTTTTAGCAACTGCCGGCTCCTTTTCGCCGATAAAGTTGCTGAGTATTCCGGCTATAAAGGCGATGACGATGGAGGTGAGGACACGGTAGATCGTGAATATCCACCCGAACATCCCGAATGTGGCCAGAATCGAATCTATGCCGGTAATGGGTGTGGATATTAGAAAACTCAGAACCGAACCGCGGCTTGCACCCTCTTTTTTGAGCGATGCGGCAAGCGGGATCACCCCACACGAGCACACAGGAAGGGGAATGCCGAAAAGCGTAGACTTCAAAACAGAAAGTACGTTATCGCGCCCCAGATGGCGCTGTATGAAATCTTTAGGCAGCCACTCGTGCAGAACTCCCGCGAAAAAAAGCCCGAAAAGTATGTATGGAGCCATCGCTCCGGTAAGCTCCCACAACGCCGTGAAAAAAGCGGCCGACAAATCCACCTCTTCTCCTTGCCTTAGATTATTTTTCATAATAACGGCAGATTTATTCTATTTAGCTTAGAAAAAAGATTAAATTTAAGTTTCAAGAAACAATTATGTGTTATTATTAACCAAAGGGCACCTCTAATAATCCTATGCGGTCTCAGCGTTACAGAGTGTGGCTTTCTCTGTAACGCCCTTCGGGAGGGCTTTTGAGGCACGATCTTTCCTCCGTTTTCCGATTGACGTAGCTTCGGCTATGCCTGCTCGTAAAACAGACTAAATCTCATGCCTCCAAAGCCCTCTGAGATCCATATAGGGTTATTAGAGGTGCCCTACATTTATTTCGGGTTTTGTTAAAAGGAAAGTTCACCTTGCAGCAGCTTCAGAAACTCCCCATAAAAGTTATGTATGTAGAGGATGACGAAACCATTCTGAAAGAGACGGCCGGCTTCCTGGAGAAGCATGTTCAAAAGCTCTACACCGCAACAAACGGAAAAGAGGGGCTGGAGCTTTTTCTGGATACACGACCGGATGCCGTAATTACGGATTTCGATATGCCGGTTATGAACGGACTCGATCTGATAAAAAAGATCAAAGAGCACCGTCCCGAAACCCCTATTTTCGTAACGACGGCATTTGAAAACGACACCCTGCATCTGACCCGTGCCATAGAGTACGGAATTACTCAGTATATCTCCAAAAGATCGGAGCCGGACAGGCTTGTAGAATCCATATACGACTATTTCAAAAGCAATGAGCGGTTTCTATTCAATCTCAAGCTCTTGCATGACGGAACTATTTTATCGATAGGAGAGAAATTCGCCTACTTTCTCGGGTACGAGCCTGAAGAGCTGCAGTTTGAATCTATACAGCGTCTTATAGAGCCGATTCCCCATATACACAATCGCCACTTTCTAAAAAGGCTCAAAGAGCAAAGAGATATAGAGTACGCCCACTGTATCTTCAGAAAAAAGAACGGCGGCGATCTTCTCCTTAGCGGGTCAGCTGAATTTTCCGTCTCCGATGGAGAGAAAAAGTATATTACCAAATGGCATCCTCTCGACTCGATTGTCAGAACAAATGAGGAGATAAAGGAGCGGCTTGCGAAAGAGGAGTATCTCAAATCTCTTATGAAGTTTCATGCCGAGATAAGCCAGGATATCATTACAGCCTTTGCTGTGGAGGAGTTTCTGCATGGATTTATAGAGAAACTTCCGATGATAAGCATCAGCACTCTCGGTTTCTTGATGCTTATGGAAGACTCTTCTTTAAAAGATATTATACATCCTTCATACCCGGGGCTCTCCCTGGAATCACTTATTCCCGGGCCTATAGACCTTAATAATCCGGAAAATGAAAAGCAGTATCTGCCCTGTTTTCTTGCAGGAAAGCACAACCAGATGGTTTTTGTAGACGATATAGCCTATCTTCCGGATACAAAACTGAAAGAGATACTGATAAAAAACTGCATCGTAACAGTGATATCGATTCCTATGAAGATACGACTGAAGAACATGCCGGCGGGCATACTTACCCTTCTGTTTCAGGAGAACCATACATTCGACAAAGAGGAGTTGAATCTATGGCAAAACGTCGCCAATACGGTGGCATTCGGCATAGAGTCCATCAAAGCGAGGCTGGAGCGTGATGCGCTTATTCTGAAACTGGACATGATGGCCCATACAGACAAGCTTACAGGCACCGTAAACCGCCACAGAGGAATGGAGCTGCTGGAGCATGAGATCAAAAGGGCAGATCGATACAAGCACCCCTTCTCTCTCATCTACTTCGATATAGACCACTTCAAAAAGATCAACGACACATACGGCCATGCAACCGGAGACGCAGTGCTCGTAAAAGCGACCGAAACGATCAGGAAAAACCTCCGTGCCACCGATTCGCTCATCAGATGGGGAGGGGAAGAGTTTCTGATTCTTCTGCCTGAAACCGGCCTCGAAGATGCCGTACACATCGCGCAGAAACTTCGTGAACATATAGAGAAACGCTCAGCAGATATTCCGGTCCCGATAACGGCCAGTTTCGGTGTGGCTTCCTGGGAGGAGGATCAGACTATCGACACCCTGATACACCGTGCCGACACAAAAATGTACGAAGCGAAAAAACTCGGACGAAACCGTATAGCCTACTGAT
>CAYZMY010000148.1:0-2992 GCA_964479605.1 uncultured Campylobacterales bacterium
AGACGCCATCTGTTTTCGTCGACTTCGTAAAAATCGAGTCCCCATTTGTAGTGTTTGAACAAGGTTGCACTTCTCCAGTGAGTGACTAAAAACCTACCTTCCGTACCGATCTCGTTTACCAACTCTTCGACAGCTGTGGTAATGTCCGGATCTTGATGCTGACATATGATGTACTTTATGTTTTCAAGCGGCATCACTTCCAAAATCTTCTCTCTTGTTCCGCTCCAGGTCAGTCTTGAACCGGGGTCGATCAGAATCGACTCATCTTCATTCTCTATGAGATATACGTGGCACTGAAAGGGATCGTTAGGCAGAACATGTCCGACCCACCAGATTCGGGGAGCTATCTCGATGGCGTGGCTGTAATCGCTGGGGCTGTTCTCCATCTATTGGTTCCTATAAATCAATGTAATCATTTCTCTTTTCAAAATCGGCAAAAACATGGTCTATTAAAGCTTTGATGAAAAATATCGGTTATTAGAGTCATTTGCCGAATCCCCTGAAGTCTTTTACGTATAGTATATTTATTCCCTGGCCGGTATCTCTTACATCTACATCTATGCGTATACTTCTGGTTGCCTTGTACTGTATGATGAAGCTCGAAACCGTATCGTTGCGGTAGATTATCCTGAGCCGTTTTCCTACTCTTTTCCCCACCTCTATTCCGAAACCTCCGTTTTCGCTCGAGAGAAGATTGAGCGTGTCGAAACGGATGCCCGTGGCTGAACCTATGGCGTTTTTAAGGCCCATTCCAAGCAGCATCGTAGCGATCGAACCGCTCGGTTCACCCGATGACCTGAACGCCTCGTTCGCGGGTGCGCCGAAAAGGATGTAGCTCATTATGTCGTTTTGGCTCATCGGCGGTTCGGACGAGAACAGAAAGAGCGGTTTTGCAAGTGTGTGGCTTACGTAGATGTTGAACTTGTAGAAGTCGAGTTCGTAGGCTATGTGCAGGTCGAGGTAGGGGTTTATGGGGTTTGATCCTCCGAAATATATCTCCGAAGGCTGAATGGTGAACCGTTTGTCGGCCGCTTTTATGGTTCCGTCGACTATTTTGACGATTCCCAGAATCCCGAAAGGTTTTCCGGCCTCTTTCCAGAGGGTGATATCGGGTATGAACTCTGCCGTTACTTCGGGTATTTTATACTTCAGCGGGCTCTTTGAGTAGATATGTATATTTACTCTTCTTTTTGTATGGCTCGGCTCTTTAATATCCTGTATGATTACTATGTCCTGATCTTCCACGACATAATCTTTTTTCGGACGATAGGTTATCAGACCCTCTCTGATATGAATCTCGCCTTCCGCCGCGATCTCCTGCGGTGAAATCTCTGCGGCTATGTCGACATCGGCGGTTATGTTTCCTTCAGGGCCGTTGTAGTGTGCTTTTTCGCCTTTGAGCGAGAACTCCCCTTTGGCGGTTTTAAAACTGTAAACCCCTCCGGCCGTCAACGTGTCCAGCAGGCTCAGTTTTTCTATATGCAGAGTACGGTTTTCATCCAGACTTATGATCGAGGGGCGCTTCTGAGTGAAACGGCGATCTTTGAAGGCGATTGAGTAGCTGTCTATCGCGGCACGGTTCTTTTCGAGAGCTCCTTCAAGAGTATTGTCCAGGCCGTAGTAGATGTGCTGCGAATCGGGTTCCACCAGGTACCACGGAATATCGGTTTTATAATGCAGTGAAAAGGTGTCTGTCAGTTTGAGGTTGAAACGGCTCTTTATCTCCGCATCGATCATGGGCTGAGTCGTAATATTGAACTCATGCAAAAAAGCGTAAAGAGAGTCTATGTGCGCATTGAACGCCAGGTCCACTGTTCCGTCGGCATAGAGTCTGCCGTCCGTATCGAGTGCCAGTGAGCCGATATTTGCCCATCCGTTTATCGCGCCGTTATGCTCGAAAAGTGTGAGGTCGGCCATCTTCTGCACTATACTCAATATCTTCTTCTCTTTCGAGATATATATAAATGTCGTTACCGCCGTTCTCAGGGGATCGGGAAGATTTTCCCAGATTCCACCCTTTTTATCTTTCGGAGTGACGGTCGAGCGAACAAGCAGGCTCTCTTTTTTAAGCTCTATGTAGCTTTCGGTTTTGGAGTAGTTTCCATCGAGAGAAACCACACCTTCGATATTCGGCTCGGGAAGCAGGTGTGCCGTGGCGTTGGCATCCATGCTTACGGTCTGACTCGAAAAGATGGCGGGAAGATGCTCTATATAGCTCGGTGTATGAGGTTTTGCCGAAGCACGGAGCGCGAAGTTTTTGTAATCGCTGCTGTAAAGAGATACGGTAAAAGGCGAGGCATAGGTGTCTGCGACCAGGATTGTCGGGTCTCCCGCCGCATCTATTCTGAACTCTTTGAACGGCAGGGTATGTACGCTCTTTACAATTTTTCCGTCGATCTTGGTGGCGTACGCCCCGAAAAGAGTCGCAAGCAGACTCTGGCGCACATCTATGCGAAGCTGAGGCGTTTCAACGGTGTATGCCGCTTTCGCTTTTAGGTATCTCTCTTTAAGCAGATACTCTATTTCCGCTTTTGTCGCCGAGAGTGAGATGTTTGCATCTTTCAGACCGATTTTTCTCTTTATCGATGTGGAGATTTTCACGATTTTTGAATCGGTATACAGCTTTACGGGCAGCGACTTCGGAACACCTTCGGCATATTCGCTGATTTTTTCCCTATAGCGCTTTGACGGTGTCAGCGTTCCCGTCGCGCGGACCTGCATACTTTTGAAAGTGCCGGCAAGCTCAGCCGAACCGTATTGCGATCCTATGGAGGCTATAATCTTTTTTACATCGACTCCGTTCGCGGTAACTTCGATATTGCCGGCGTCCGCTTCGAACCTCACTGTTTCGGGTGAGACAATCTGCGCATCTTTGAGAGTCACTTTTGTGACAAATAGAGGAGGAAAGGCGATGTTTGATTGTCCGCTCTTTTTTTCGGCTCTTTTTTTGAATCTCTCCGGATATATCCTCACCCCTTCAGCGGCGACTTTT
>CAYZMY010000149.1:0-2967 GCA_964479605.1 uncultured Campylobacterales bacterium
TCAGGCCCTGCCGTTTTTGCGGGCTTTGCCCGAAAAAACGCATAAAATATAAATGAAAGTGTAACGATGTTTGGATTTGTTCGAATAGCGGCAGCAGTGCCGAAAGTGAGAGTTGCAAATGTCAGTTTCAATGTTGCGCAGATGCTAGACCTGTGGAAAATAGCATCGCAGCAGAACGCTTCGGTTATACTCTTTCCCGAGCTGTCGGTTTCGAGCTACAGCTGCGCGGACCTTTTTTATCAGGAGGGGCTGCACAAGGCTGTGGAAAAAGGGCTGGCAGAGATGGTAGAGGCATCTACCGGTTCCTCTACCGTGGCTATTGCAGGAGTTCCTCTGTGGCATAACGGACGTCTTTACAACTGCGGTGTCGTTTTGCAGGAGGGGAGAATTTTGGGGGCGGTTCCCAAAAGTTTCGTACCTGAACATAAAGAGTACTATGAAAAGAGATGGTTCGTCGGAGGAAAAGGTATCTGCAAAGAGACGATATCGATTCTTGGAAGCGACGTACCTTTCGGTACAGATCTTCTCTTCGAGGGGAGTGACGGTCTCGTTTTCGGTATCGAAGTGTGTGAGGATCTATGGACCGTGGTTCCGCCCAGCTCATATCAGGCACTAGCCGGTGCGACAGTTCTTTTCAACCTCTCCGCCAGCGACGAGATAGTCGCAAAGAGCGAGTATAGAAGTTCGCTTGTGGCTACACAGAGTGCGCGCTGTATGGCCGCTTACGTCTACGCATCCTGCGGTGTCGGGGAGTCTACCACCGATGTGGTTTTCGGCGGAGACTCCATGATAGCCGAAAACGGTGTGATTCTTGAGAGGGGAGAGCGTTTTCTGGATGAGTCGCAGATTATCTTTGCGGATGTAGATATTCAGAGGATGAAGATTCTGAGGGCGGCCGAGGGGAGCTTTGCCGACGGCGAAATCCGCCCCTTCAGACGCGTAAAACTCTACGACACACCGAAAATCTCCCAGCTTAACCGCCGTATAGATCCCCATCCGTTCGTACCGTCCAAAAAGAGCGAACGTTCAAAAAGGTGTGAAGAGATTTTCTCTATTCAGGCTGCCGCACTGAACAAGAGGCTTTCTCATATAGGTTCGGCAAAGTCCGTCATCGGCGTCTCAGGGGGGCTCGACTCCACCCTAGCGCTTCTTGCCGTCTATCGTGCATATGAGGCGGCGGGTAGCGACCCCAAAGATATCATATGCGTCACAATGCCCGGTTTCGGAACCACAGGCCGCACACTCGAGAATGCAAAAAAACTGTGCGAAACGCTTGGAGTCACTTTTAAAAATATCGAAATCACCGAAGCTTGCCTCGAACACTTCAGACAGATCGGGCATGACCCGTCCGAACATACGACAGTCTATGAAAACGTGCAGGCAAGAGAGAGAACGCAGATTCTGATGGATCTGGCAAACAAAGTCGGCGGCATTGTGGTCGGTACAGGTGATATGAGCGAATCTGCACTCGGCTGGAGCACTTACAACGGCGATCATATGTCGATGTATGCCATCAATGTCGGAATTCCCAAAACGCTGATCCGCTATCTGGTGGAGTGGGCTGCAGAGCACTATCCGCACATTTCAGATATTCTTGCGGATATCCTGGCGACTCCGGTAAGCCCGGAACTTCTTCCTCCCAGCGAAGGGGAGATTACGCAAAAAACCGAGGATCTTCTCGGGCCGTACGAGCTTCACGACTTTTTCCTCTACCACCTCATAAAAAGCGGTGCCGCTCCCGGCAGGATTCTGTTTCTTGCGCGAAGCGCATTCGGCACAAAATATGGAGAGGATGAGATAAAAGAGCGTCTTAAGCTCTTTTTACGGCGTTTCTTTTCACAGCAGTATAAGAGAAGCTGTATGCCCGACGGTCCAAAGATCGGTACGATTGCGCTTAGTCCCAGGGGTGACTGGCGTATGCCGAGCGATGCGGAGGTCAATGAGTGGCTTAACGATCTTGAGGAGGGAAATTGAAAAAATTGGTGCTGTTGTTGGTTTTTACCGCATTTCTTTCGGCCGCCGAAAACGGAATGTCGGGTTATGTGAGCAGATACGGTGTCGAAGAGACTACCAAAAGACTTGTCGATATTTTGAGGAAAAAGGGTGTTACGGTATTTAAGATTATCGATCACAGCGACGGTGCCGCAAGTGTCGGCCTGAAACTCAGACCTACAAAACTTGTAATCTTCGGAAATCCGAAAATAGGCACACCTTTAATGCAGTGTTCGCAGACACTTGGCCTGGATCTGCCTCAAAAGATGCTGATTTACAAAGATGAAAACGGTGAAGTTCATGCTGTTTTCAATACGAAGGCCTATCTGATGTGGCGCCACGGAGTAGAACCGGACTGTGCTCCTGCTCTTCAGAAAAAGATGGATGCGGCGGTAAAAAAGTTTGCAAAATATGCGACAGGCAATCTGAAAGTCGAGGAAAAATAGAGGCAGATGCTTGTTCATATCTGCTGCAGTGTCGACAGCCACTTCTTTCTGCAGAAGCTGAAAGAGGATTTTCCGGATGAGAAGCTGACCGGCTTTTTTTACGATCCGAATATACACCCCTACAGTGAGTACCGTCTCAGACTTCTCGATGTGCAAAGAAGCTGCAAAAAGCTGGGAGTGGAGCTGATAGAGGGACCTTACGACTACGAAGCGTGGCTGAAGGCAGTCAAAGGTTTCGAGAACGAGCCCGAAAAAGGGGCGAGGTGCGAAATATGTTTCGACCGTCGTTTCGAAGTGAGTGCCGAAAAGGCCAGGGAACTCGGCGAAAACAGAATGACTACAACACTGCTCGTCAGCCCGAAAAAGTCTCAGGAGCAGCTGCTTAAAACCGGAAAGAGGTTTGCCGACGAGTACGGCGTGGAGTTCGTATATGTCGACTACCGCAGCGACGGCGGAACGCAGCTTCAGCAGAGAATAAGCAAAGAAGAGAGGCTCTACCGCCAGGACTACTGCGGCTGTCTCTACGGAC
>CAYZMY010000150.1:0-2966 GCA_964479605.1 uncultured Campylobacterales bacterium
AAAGCGGCGGAGAAGAGTGTCAATCTCGGCTGCTTCATCGACCCGAGGCTAAACCAGCCGATCAAAGGCGACCCCACCAAGATCAAAGAGATCCTGATAAACCTCCTCAGCAATGCGGTCAAGTTTACCAACCAGGGTGGAGCAATCAATGTTGAAATAAGAAAAATACATGCCGAAGATCCTGAAAGGTGTGCTGTCAGCTTCAGTGTTGAAGACACCGGAATCGGAATCTCTCCTGATAAAAAAGCGCATATCTTCGAAGCCTTTTCACAAGCAGATACAAGCGTTACAAGAAAATTCGGCGGAACCGGCCTGGGGCTTACGATATCTGCAAGATATGCTGAACTTATGGGCGGGCATCTGCAGCTTGAAAGTGAGCTTGGCAAAGGAACAAAATTCTTCTTCACACTGGAGTTTGACGAACTTCCTCAAATGAATGAAGATATGTATAACCGCTTTAAAAATGTATCGGTTGCAATGTATACGTCGCCAAGTATGCACAAGAAGCAGGATGAGTATATAAAAGAGTATCTTGAATATTACGGTGCGACGCTCATTCCTTTCGGAGCGCCGGAAGAGCTCATAAAACTGGCATCCGAGAAGAAGGTTCAATCGGCTCTGATAGACAGCGACTACGCTTCTGACAACGATCTGAGAAAGATGGGCAAGACGCCTCTTCACTGTAATGTAATTATAAAATCTACCCAGCAAAAGCGTATAGAGACACTGAAACTGCATTGTGAAAAGATTCTCTATGAGCCTATCAATGCAACAAAGATGGTCTCAGTACTAAAAGCTGCCACTTCAGAAGTGGTAAAAGAGATACGACGTCCGCTGCTTGATCTTGAGCATATAGGCTTCAATGCAAAAGCTCTTGTTGCAGAAGACAATACGATTAATCAAAAACTTATCAAAAGAACTCTCGAAGACCTCGGCCTTAAAGTGGAGCTGGCCGACAACGGGCTTGAAGCGTTCGAAAAGCGCAGAAGCGGCGATTTCGACATCATATTTATGGATATATCTATGCCTGTTATGGATGGAGTCGAGGCTACCCATGAAATTCTCGACTATGAAGAGGATGAAAATATTCCGCATATTCCGATAGTCGCACTGACGGCGAATGCTCTTAAAGGCGACAGAGAACGATTCCTGGCGGAAGGACTGGACGAATATACGACCAAGCCGCTTATTCGCGAAGAGATAATATCTATTTTGAAGAAATTCCTGGCAGAGAAGATGAGCAGCAAAGAGGTTAAGGAAGAGAAAAGTTCTAAACCTGCCAAGTTGCCTGAAAAAGAGGAAGCAGCCGTAGAAGGGGCCGAAAAAGAGTTGGATTTCGGCTCAGCACCGGAAGAAACGGCCAAAAAGCCGGCAGAAGGCAAATCGGAGAGCAAGGAAAGTGAAGCAAAAGGTGCAGATAAAATCATCGTTCTCAAAAAAAGTCTTCTGGAAGGCAAAATTTTTGCAAATATGCTTCATGAACTTGGATATAAAGTCGATATTGCTAATGATACAAAAGAGCTTATAGGCAAGATTGACGAAGAGACAGGTCTTGTATTTGTAGACAAAGAGGCTGAAAACCTTGCCCTGTCGGCACTTCGCAACGAAATCAGGATGAATGCACCGCATGCTGCGGTTGTATTGATGACAGATCCGGCAAGTGACGTCACGGAAGAAGAGAGAGAGCAGAGTGACGAAGTTATTGTCAACCTTGTAAATCGCGACCTTATAAGACTGATTGTAGAAAAATTTATAAAGAGTGAAGGATGATTTGATGAGAGGACTGAAAGTTCTGGTTGTCGACGATGATATGATAAATAGAAAACTGATGGCAGCCATGCTGAAAAAGAATCCAATAATCGGCGAAATCGTCGAAGCATCCGACGGTCAGGAAGCGATCACCCTGCTTCGTGACCTTAGCGATATAGACCTGGTTCTACTAGATATAATAATGCCGATAATGGACGGTATAGCGGTTTTGCAGATTATGAATTCCGACCCTTCTTTGCAGAATATCCCCGTTATAGTCCTTACTACAGACGAAACAAAAAAGACGGAGGCGCTCAACAGCGGTGCAAATGACTTCATAGCCAAACCGGTCAGAGAGCATGATATTATGGGGAAAATCGAACGCCTGTCAACACTGTAACAGGCATCCTCTTTTTACCGCTTTTGTAAAAGCGCCTCTTTCAAAACCTCTTCTATTCTGGTAACAGGAACAATTTCAAGAGTCTCTTTAACTACATCTGGTATATCATCAAGATCCCGTTTATAGTTTTTTTCCGGAATGAGCACTTTTTTAATTTTAGCCTTATATGCCGCAATCAGTTTCTCTTTCAACCCTCCTATGGGAAGCACTTTCCCCGTAAGCGTCAATTCTCCGGTCATCGCCACATCCGCACGCACCTTGTATTCACCCAGAATCGAGGCTATTGCAGTTGCCATCGTAATACCCGCGCTCGGGCCGTCTTTCGGTGTTGCACCTTCCGGAATATGAATATGCAGATCGTAACGCTTGTAGACTTCGCTCGGCTCAGGTTTGAATCCGCTCTCACGCTCTTTTACGGTTTTTGGAATAATGCGATCGTCTATCGGGAGTTTACCCTGGTCTATCAGAGTTTTAACCACACTCATCGCTATGCGGGCCGACTCCTTCATTACGTCGCCCAGACTTCCCGTAAGTTGTAGTGCGCCTTTGCCTTTTATCTTTATGGTCTCGATCTTCAGCACATCACCGCCCACAGCCGTCCAGGCAAGACCGTTGACCACCCCTACTGTCGGGGCACTCTCGGCAATATCTATCTCAAATACCGGTTTATCCAGAAACTCCTGCAGATTTTTTACGGTTACAGAGACCTTTTTTATCTCCGGATTCGCGAGTATCTCTTTCGCCGCCTTGCGGATCATATCTGCAATGCGTCTTCGAAGATTTCTGACTCCGGCCTCTCTGGTATAGTTCTCTATTA